>NZ_LZJJ01000122.1:0-19766 GCF_001667625.1 Mycobacterium sp. E1715 | reverse complement strand
AACCCACGTGGCCGATGGCGACGGGGTGAATCAGCCGCAGGACGGCCTCGTAGCCGGCGACGATCGCCGACAGCGTGATCATGCCGATGACGAACAAGCCGGCGATGTCCTCGGCGCGCCCGTAGCCGTAGGTGTAGCGGCGGGTCGGCGCGCGGCGGCCCAACGAGAACGCGATCCAGAGCGGGACGGCCGTCAGCGCGTCCGAGAAGTTGTGGATGGTGTCGGCAAGCAGCGCGATCGATCCCGACAGGACGGCGATCACCACCTGCACGGCCGCGGTAGCGCCCAGTCCGACGAGGCTGATCTTGACCGCCCGGATGCCGATCGCGCTGGATTCCAGGGCGGTGTCCACGCTGTCGGCGGCGTCGTGGCTGTGCGGACGCAGTTGGGCTACGAGGCCGCGAATCCCGTGCGCATGTGCGTGCTCGTGCTCGTGGTGATGGTGTTCGCTTCCCGCGCTCATCGGAGCGCTGTCCGCGTACCTGCATGCATACGCAGATAATAGGGCACGCGAGTGGTTCCCGCGAACGCGGACGAGGGCTAGCGGGTCGACGATCCGCGCGCACCCGCGCCTAGCAGTTGACGTGCGAGATGCAGCGTTGATTAGGGTGCTGCGGCGCCGGAAAGCGGAGCTTTATTACCCAGGGTCCGCACCGCATCCTCGGCCAGCAGGTTCTGCCGTTCACCGCGGAGCTCCGCTGCCAGGTCGTGCTCGAGCGCCGGCACTTGCAGCCCGCGGCGGCGCAACTGCCGATCCAGCGCGGCGATGAACAAGCCCTCGCCCGCGCGACGGCACCCGAGAACGGCGCGCTCGTTCATGACGTCGCGCGTAAGCGCGGCGGCGGGACAGGCCGCGACCACGTCCAGCGACGCTCGCATATCCAAAGTGGTCACTACCCCGCACGACGGCGAGGCGCCGATGCCCACGATGCCGGCCACCGTGAACCCGGACCGCTGGTAGTCGGCGACGTCGCGAACCGCCTGCTGCGCCAATCGCCGATACACGAGGCGGGTCCAGGCGACAAACGCGCGCAGCAACAGGCCGCGGAACGGGTACAGCAGGCCGCCCTTGGAGTGGTAGAGGGGCAGGCTGTGGGGTTTGAGCGCGCCACCCCAGGCCAGCCGTTCCGGGCAGGGCAGCTGGTGAATCCCGTAGCCGGCGCCGATCAGCTCCTCCACCGCCTCCGCCACCGCACCCGGTCGGGTGGCACCCCCGGCGTAACGCGTGTTCTCGTTCAGCAGGCAGTGCGAGACGAGCATGACCCGTCGACCACGCTGGTCGCGCAGTTGGTCGAGCAGCAACCGCGGTCGTCTGCCACGCATACCGAGAGCATCGACGTCCGGCTGCCGGTTCAGTAGGGGAAAACGTCATCGAAGGCTGGTCCTCTTGGTTCTGGTGAGGTGCCCGCGCCACGCGGCAGATTGGGACGAGTTGTAGCGACTCAGGACGGAACCGACGTGTCAGTGCTGCAGGAAGTGTCGTTCGAGTCCGGCGGGGTGCCGTGCGCGGCCGATCTCTATTGGCCGGCGAACGCGGGCAACGGGCTCGCCTGCGTGGTGATGGGGCACGGCGGCAGCGCCACCAAGCGCCTCGGTCTGCCCGCTTACGCGGAGAAATTCACGGCGGCGGGCCTGGCGGTGCTGGCGTTCGACTATCGGCATTTCGGAGCGAGCGGTGGCGAGCCTCGGCAAGTCATCGACGTCGACGAACAACGGGACGACTACCGGGCGGCGGTGCGATACGCGCGCGGTCGTGACGACATCGATCCGCGTCGGGTTGCGCTGTGGGGAACGTCTCTCAGCGGCGGCCACGTGCTGGCGGTCGCCGCCGACGACCCGGATGTCGCCGCCGTGGTGTCGCAAGTCCCGCTGATCGACGGCTGGCACCGCGGCCGCGGACTACGCGAGCGTCTCAGTTGGGATGTGGCATGGCGGACGCTGCAATTCACCGCCGCCGCGGTGCGCGATGTGGTTGGTGCGAAGGTGGGTCAGCGGCCGTATCTGGTTCCTGTGGTGGATGACTCCGGCGGGACCGCGGTATTCACTGAGCCAGAGGCCGGATTCGCGTTCGAGGCGCTCGGCGGCGAAGCCGTCGGTTGGCGCAACTCGCTGGCTCCCCGCATGCTGTTCGCATTGCCGCGCTATCGCGAAGGCACCGCGGAGAAACTGCACATGCCCGTCCTGATGTGCGTGGGGGACCAAGACCTGCAGGCGTCACCCAGGTTCGCGGTACGGATCGCCTCGCTGATGAATAACGTTGAGCTGCACCGCTACCCGGTCGGGCACTTCGACGTCTACACGGGAAAGCTGTTCGAGGAGATCAGCTCGGTGCAGACGGAATTTCTGCACCGTCATCTGGTCTCGGTGGACGGCTGACGCAATTCAGGTCCAGGGGCCGGGGAAGTGTCCGTCCTGGTCCTGCACCATCACGATGTCCTTGCAGTCGCCGTTGAGGGCCACGGCATTCTCACCGCGGCAGATCAGCGTCCAGCCCGAGATCCGCGCGAAGGGCCGGACCGACCAGGTGGTGGCGATCGGTTCGGTGGCGGGCAGGGCGAGGACGGCGAACGTGTTGCCGACGTTGGTGATGTAGAGGTGGTCTTCGAAGAACGCCATCTTGGCGATCGACATCTTCTTCGCGTCGTCGCGCGTCTTCAGGAAATCCCACTGCTGGCTGCGCAGGTTCCACACCCCGAAACCGAACGGGGAACTGTCCGAATCATGGCCGTCGACAAACAATTTCCCGTCGGACAAGGTGGCGGACAGCCCGCCGCCGGGAATGCGGTCGGAGTCGCCGACCTTGATGACCGCTTTGGCGTTCAGGTCGTAGAACATCGTCGACAGCACGGGCGGGTTGTAGGAATCCCAGCGCGTGATCTTCACCAATTTGTCCGGGCCGTCGGACAATTCGGCGTCCACGCTGCGGATGTCGTTGTCCTGATAGATGGCCTCGCCGCTGGGCCGGCGCAGCTCGGCGCCCGACGTCTTGGCGGGGTCGGTGTTGCGCTGGAACGCGAGGACGTCCTGCCAGGCGCGCCCGGATTGTGGATCGTTCCAGGGCATCGAGAGATCGGTGCCGGACAGGATGACGGTCCGGGGCGGCGAATTGGGAGCGTGCCCGTCGGTGAAGGCGTTGACCCACGCCACGCCCGACGCGGTCGAGGACAGCGACCAGTCCTTCGACGAGGTCAGCTTCAGGTCCGGTGTCGGCGGCTGCAGCTCCTTCGTCGCCAGCGGTTGGCCCGCCTTGAAGTCGAAGGCGTACGCGGTCGCCTTGGCGGCCGCGGGTTGTTGGGCCTGGGCGGGTTTGACGGTCGTGACGATATAGACGACCCGCATGTCCTCCGCCGTGCCCGTCAGCGCGCAGATGGCGCCGGTCAGGTTCTCACCGGCGGGGACCACCGGGAGGGCCGGCGCCACGTATTGGCCGGTCTTCGGATCGAATATTTTCGGCCGGATGTCGTCGAGTGCGGATTTGCTGTCGGAAAATTTCTCCGGACAGCCGAAGTACGCCGTTCCGCCGTAGCTTTTCCAATCCTTCTCCAAGGGACCGGTGATGGGCGCGGGTGCGGCGACGGCGCTGGGCGCGGTTTTCGCCGAAGAAGTCGAGGTGGTGGGCGTCGCGGCGGGTGGGGACGCGGTTTCCGAACACGCCACGAGGGCCAGGCAGGCGGCCAGCGCGGGCAGGGCAGACCCGCATTTGGCCGCAGTTTGCCCCGGAAACGCACGCATCAAAAAACCCCCGTTAAGTTCGTGTAACCAGTGAGCGTAAAGCGGGCGGGGACCAACCGCGACTTGTGTCAGGCGGTCTTCGTCACACCGACGCCTATCGGTCGAACTCGATGGGCAGGCTCTTCGGGCCGCTCAGGCTCACCATCGGCTTCCACGGGACCGGCCCGGCGGTGCGCGGGTTGAGCAGGCGCCCCGCGATGACGTTCAGCGCTTCGGCGATCTCGCGCCGGGCCAGGTTGGCCCCCAGGCAGTAGTGCACACCCCCGCCGAACGTCAGGATGGGCGGGGCTCCCTCGCGGGCGATGTCGACCCGGTCGGGGTCGTCGTAGACCGCGGGGTCGCGGTTGGCGGCGGCCGTGTTGACCAGGACCATCGTGCCCGCGGGAAAGAGGTAGCCGTCCAGCTCGGCGTCCTCGACCACCAGGCGCAGGGTCCCGCCCGCGATCGGCGAGTGGCGCATGGTCTCCTCGACGGCGCGCATCGCCAGCTCGGGGTGCTCCTTGAGCAGGTCCCATTGCTCGGGGTGCTCGCAGAGGACGTGCACCGACGCGGCCACCTGGTTGCGGGTGGTGTCAGTCCCCGCCAGCAGCAGGCCGCCCGCCAGCATCCGCAGCTCGGCGGTGTTCAGGCGGTCGCCGTCATCCTCGGCGCGGATCAGGTCGGAGAGCAGGTCGTCGGTCAGGCTGTGCCTCCGCCGCGCCACCATGTCGTCGACGTAGTCGTCGAGCTCGCCCCACGCCCGCATGACGACGGGCTCGACCTCCCGGATGTCGACGCTGAAGCTGAAGGCCTTGAACACGTCGTCCGCCCATAGCGAGAACTGTTGCCAGTCCTCGCGCGGGGCCCCGAGCAAGGCGCAGATGATCGGCACGGGGTAGGGGCGGGCAAGGTCGGCGACGACGTCGCAGCGACCCGCGTCGATGACGGCATCGATGAGCCCATTCATCACGTCGACCATGGTGTCGTGCAGCCGCAGGGTCGCGCGGGGGGTGAACGCCTTGGACGTCAGGCTGCGCAGCCGGTGGTGCGCGGCGCCCTCCAGGCACAGCAGGCTGTTGACCACCTTGTCCCACAACGGGCCCGACGTCACCCCCTGGGCGAGCAGGTTGATCCCCGGCGGGATCTGGAATCGCGCATCGCGGAGGACGGAGCGGACCAGGTGGTAGGAGAGGACCTCGGGCCCGTGCGGGCCCATGGCGACCGGGGCGTGCCGCTGCGCCGCCTGGAGGCGGGGGTAGACGTCGGCGGGGGTTTCCTCGGCGTGGTACGCCAGCGTCGGCAGGTCGGCGTCGAAAACGCTTGTGGGGGCGGTACCGACGGCCATGACGGTCTCCTCGAGGTCGCGCGAAGCGAGGCGCCCGCGACAACTTTCACACAATGTATGACCGGCTGGGTTGTGTGTCAACGATATTGCGGGCCCAAGCCGGCCCTCGCCATACGTTGGAGCCGATGTGTGTGGTCGCCAGGGTTGCGGTCACCCGCTCCTTAACGCGCCGACCAGCCGGCCGCCGATCAGCAGGACCGCGAAGACGCCGCCCGTGACCCCCGAAATGAGCAGTGGCAGTTGGCCGTTCGAACCCCACAGGGCACCCGCCCACAAGCCGGCCACCAGCACGGCCAGGCCCACGGCGCCCTGGAACACGCCCTGCGCGCTGGCCTGGTGCCCCGGGTCGACCAACCCCGAGATCCAGGCCTTCCCGACGCCGTCGGTGCACCCGGTGAACATTCCATAGGCGCCGATCAGCAGCCATGCCGTGACGGCGTCCGTGGTCAGCCCCAGCCCGACGTAGCCGATCGCAAAAAAGGCCAGGCCGATGCCGAACAGCGCCGGCCTGCCGATGCGGTCTGCGAGCGCTCCGGCCGGGTAGCTGGCCAGCGCATACACCGCGTTGTAACCGACGTAGGCCAGGATCACCCCGACCACCGAGAAGCCGATTTCGTTGAGGCGCAACAACAATAGGGCATCGGGGAAATTGACCATGCTGAAGACGACCAGGAGCGCGGTCACCCGCCAATACGGCCTCGGCAACGAACGCACACCCGCCCACATGGACTGCCGCCGCTCCCGCGGGGCCCGGCGCCCGCGCTCGCGCACGCCGAAGACGAGTGCCACCGACAGGACGGCGGGCACGATGGCGACATACAGCAACGGCGCGATCCGATGGTCCAGCAGTTCGTAACCCACCAGCCCGAGCAGCGGACCGACGACGGCGCCGAAGGTGTCCATCGCGCGGTGGAAGCCGAAAACCCTCCCGCGCAAGGCGTCATCGACGTCATCGACCAACAGCGCGTCGCGCGGTGCGCCGCGAATGCCCTTGCCGAGCCGGTCGACCACGCGACCCGCCAGCACGCCCGGCCACGCCCCGGCCACCGCGATGATGACCTTGCCGAGCGCGGCCATGCCGTAGCCGGTGGCGATCAACGGGCGCCGGGCGAACCGGTCGCCGAGCGGGCCCGCCGCGAGCTTCGTCAGCGACGCCGCACCCTCGGCCGCCCCCTCGACTGCGCCCACCACCGACGGCGGGGCGCCCAGCACGGCCGTCAGGTAGATCGGCAACAGCGGGTACAACAGCTCGCTGGCCGCGTCTTGCAGGAACGAGACCCCGGAGAGCACCCGGACGTTGCGGGTCAGCCACCGGGGCCCCGAGATGGTTTCAGTCTTGCGCACGCAACCGCACCATCCGCGTCGTCGACGTCTCGTCCAACTCGACGACATCGGAGCGCGAACGCAGGAAATCGCTGAATGACCGGAATCCCAACGACCTTTCGCTGAACGACGGGTCCATCCGTTTCATCTGGGCCTTCACCGCGGAGTTGTGCAGCCAGTCGACGTCGTCCTTGTCCAGGCCGATCTGCAGCGCACGCGTCAGCAGCGCCGTGGCGGCCGCCTGGGGATCGGGCGGCTCCGGCTCCTCGGGCGCCGCATCCTTGGCACGCCCGGAGCGTCGCTTCGCCGGCTTGGCGTCGGCTTCGGCGGCCTGCGGTGCGAGCGCAGGCACGCCCGGCAGCGAGTCGTAGATGACGAACTCGTCGCAGGCCGCCGCCAGCGCCCGGCTCGACGCGCCGGCCACCCCGATCCCCACCACGTACCGGCCCAGCCTCTTGCAGCGCTGGGCCAGCGGGATGTAGTCGGAGTCGCCGGCCACGATCACGACGTGGGTCAGGTCGGGCAGCCGGAACATGTCCTCGACCGCGTCGACGGCCAACCGGATGTCCGCTCCGTTCTTGCCGTAGGCCGCCGCGGGGAACAACTGCACCAGGTCGACCGCGCGGCCCACCAGCTGCCCGCGATAGCCGGTGTTGATATCGGCCGACCAGTCGGCGTAGGCGCGGGTGAGCACCAGCGTCCCGAACGACGATGCGAAGTCGAGGATGGCGCCGACGTCCACCGTGGCCCGGTCCAGCCGCTCGCCGTACTGCTCGAGGCCCTTGGCCTTGTCCCGCTGGAACGAGTTGCGACCGTGCACCTGGTCATATCGCGAGATCACGATGTTGTCGAAGTCGAGGTAGACGGCCACGCGGGCCGCAACCGGTTCGGTCATGCAGTAGATCATCGCTGAGGCGTCCGGCACTGTGGCGGCCGGAAGCGTTTTCCCTCACAGATGCGCCCACACAGGCCTCTAAACGACGCCGGAGCGGGTACACCGGGGCCATGAACGAGTTGAAGTATCTCGAGCTGCACGGCGACCGGGTCGCCTACCGCGACGAGGGTGACGGCGAGGTGCTCCTGCTCATCCACGGCATGGCGGGCAGCTCAGAGACGTGGCGGTCGATCATCCCGCCGCTGGCCAAGAAGTTCCGGGTCATCGCCCCGGACCTGCTCGGCCACGGTGCATCGGCGAAGCCCCGCACGGACTATTCGCTGGGTGCGTTCGCGGTCTGGCTTCGCGATCTGCTCGACGAGTTGGGCGTCAGCCAGGCCACCTTGGTCGGTCAATCGCTCGGCGGCGGCGTCGCGATGCAGTTCGTCTACCAGCACCCCGACTACGCCAAGCGCATGATCCTGATCAGCAGCGGCGGGCTGGGGCCCGACGTCGGCTGGGTGCTGCGGCTGCTGTCGGCGCCCGGGGCGGAGCTGGTGCTGCCCATCATCGCGCCCAAGCCGGTATTGGCCGTCGGCAATCGGCTCAGGTCGTGGTTGCGCGGGGCCGGCATCCACTCGCCGCGCGGGGCCGAAATGTGGAGCGCCTACTCGTCGCTGTCCGACGGCGAGACCCGGCAGTCGTTCCTGCGCACGCTGCGGTCGGTGGTGGACTACCGGGGCCAGGCGGTCAGCGCGCTCAGCAGGCTGCGGCTGCGCGAGGACCTGCCGGTGATGGCGATTTGGGGCGAGCGGGATGCCATCATCCCCGTCGACCACGCGTACGCCGCGCACGAGGCCCGCACCGACGCGCGGCTGGAAATCCTGCCCGACGTGGGTCACTTCGCTCAGGTCGAGGCGCCGAACCAGGTGGTGGAGCTGATCGAAGACTTCATCGCGACCGGCGACCGCCACGAGACGGATACCACCCAGCTGCGGATGTGAGCTGAGGGGGCGGCGCAAAGTAATTCCGCTCCGCCGCGCGGGCCCGTCGTAAAATGACGGGCGATGCGCAAAGCCGCGCGTTCCACGCTCCCGCCGGGGCCCCGGCTGCCCCGGGTTCTACAGGCCGCGTTGATGTTGCACCGCGGGTCGCACTTCGTTGCCGCCTGCCGGCGTCGTTATGGGAACGTGTTCACGCTGCGCGTCGCGGGGATGGGCACGCTGGTGTACTTGGCCGACCCGGCCGACATCAAGACGGTCTTCGCCGGCGACCCGCGCGTTTTCCATGCCGGAGAAGCCAATTCGATCTTGAGCGGATTGCTGGGCGAGAGCTCGCTTCTGGTGATCGACGAGGATGTCCACCGCGACCGGCGCCGGCTGATGCTGCCGCCCTTCCATCGGGACGCCGTCGCTCGCCAAGCCGGGCAGATGGCCGACATCGCCGCCGCCAAGATCGCCGAGTGGCCGGTGGGCAAGAGCTTCGCGGCCGCGCCCAAGATGTCGGAGATCACGCTGGAGGTCATCCTGCGGACGGTCATCGGTGCCACGGATCCGGCCCGGCTCGCCGCCCTGCGCGCGATCATGCCCCGGCTGCTCACGGTGGGCCCCTGGGCGACTCTGGCGCTGGCCAGGCCGGAGCTGCAGCGTTACCTCCCGTGGCGGGCGCTGCGGCGCCGGATGGCCGAGGCGGACCGCCTGCTCTACGCCGAGATCGCCGAGCGCCGCGCCGACCCCGACCTGGCCGAGCGCACCGACGTGCTGGCCATGCTCGTCCGTGCCGACGAGGGCGGGCACCCGATGTCGGACCGCGAGTTGCGGGATCAGCTGATGACGTTGCTGGTGGCCGGGCACGACACCACCGCGAACGGGTTGTCCTGGGCGCTCGAGCGGTTGACCCGCCATCCGGCCGTGCTGGCCAAGGCCACGGCCGCCGCCGAGGCCGGCGCCGGGGGCGATCCGGCCGGAGACGAGTATCTCGACGCGCTGGTGAAGGAGACGTTGCGGATCCGCCCGGTGGTCTTCGATGTGGGGCGGGTGCTCACCGAACCGGCCGACGTGGCCGGCTACCGGCTGCCGGCCAGGGTCATGGTGGCGCCCGGAATCGGGCTGGTGCACACCAGCGCCGCGGTTTATCCGGACCCGCACCGATTCGACCCCGACCGCATGCTGGGCGCCACCCTCACCCCGACGACCTGGTTCCCGTTCGGTGGCGGCAACCGCCGCTGTCTGGGCGCCGGGTTCGCCTCGGTCGAGATGCGCGTGGTGTTGCGCGAGATTCTGCGCCGGGTCGAGTTGTCTACCACGTCCGCGCCCGACGAACGCCAGCGGCTGAAATTCGTTGTCCTGGTGCCACATCGCGGGGCCCGCATTCGCCTGCGGGCGGTCAGGGACGTTCCCGCCGCGGCGCCCGCCGCCACCGAGGCCCCGGCCCGCTAGCTGTACTGCCCAGGCAGCTTCGACGTCGCCGTCGCAGTCCCTTTCGACTATTGGGATCGGTAGCAAACCCGGCGTGACCTAATGCCAGCACCATAAAGGCGAGCCTTGAAAGAAAAGAAGATTCATGAAAATCACAGCGATAGTCGCGTCCGGCCTCGTCGCCGTCGCGCTGGCGGCGGCCGGATGCGCGCAGGCCGAGACCGCGGCGGCGCCCGTCGGGAGCCAGTTCTACGCGCTGGCCCCCGCCCCGCAGCCCGATCCCGAGGCGGAGGTCGCCGAACTGCAGTGGCAGGTGAACGACCTGCACGACAACTGGGACAACCTCACCCCGGCGGAACGTCAGCAACGGCTGACGCAGCTGCAGCAGCAGTCCACCACGGTGTCGAACGACGTGCAGAACCTGCCTCCCGCGCAACGGCCCGGCGTCGAAATGCGGCTGTTGCAAACGATGCTGGCGCTGTTCGACCTGGTGCGAAAAGCCCAGGGGCCCAACCAGCCGTGCTATTTCCCCGCATGCCTGCCCGGCCTCTGAAACCCGTCGGTGTGAAATTCGGCCGCGGCGGTTTCGCGCCCGCCGAGGTTGGTGGCCGCGGTCACGACGGCCCGCTCGATCTGGCGCAGCGCTTGCACCGCGGTGAGTAATCGGCGGGTGTCGGGCATCGGCGATCCGGCCTCGCCGTCCCGCTGCCGGGCCAGCGTCTCCGCGGCGTCGAGCTCGTCTGCCGCCGACACCATGGTCGGCGCGCGGCCACTGCCGATGGCTGCGGCCAGCGCTTCGATGTTGCGCCGCGTCTGAGCCGCGGCCGCCGAAAAGGCCTGGGCCAGTTCGAAGGTGAGCGGCTGGGCCCCCAGCGGATCCTGGTATCGCTCGCTGCTACGCGCCAGGCTGCGCCCGTACCGGTCGCACGCGGCGAAGATGCGCAGGGCGCGGCGAATGCTGCGCCGGCCCGCCAGGCCGGCGACGCCCGCCAGCAGCGGCTTGGCGGTCACGCGGAACTGCTGGAGGTCCCGGTCCAGTTGGCGTGCCTGCTCGGACGGGCTCCCGCTCGCGTCGTCGCCGAGCATCGTCCCGGTCGACACCTCGACGAGCGCCGACAGGCTGGTGAGGAACGTTCGGGTGTCGTCGCGGATCGCCTCCCTGGTGTGCGTCGGCAACACGACCACGGCCACCGTCGCCCCGATCACCGCGCCGAGGGCGGTCTCTTCGATCCGCAACATCAGCACGCCGAACGAGAATTGCCCGAGCAGGCCGTACAGCAACGCCAGCATCGTCGTGATCCAGAAGGTCATCAGGCTGTACGTGACCGTCATGAAATAGAAGGCGCAGAACAGGCAGACGAAGATGCCGGCGAGCGCGGCCGTCTTGTCGCCGGCCAGCAGCGTGGCCACCAGCACGCCGCACGGCACGCCGAGCAGGGTGCCGAGCAGGCGCTGCCAGCCTTTGGTCAGGGTTTCGCCCCACGAGTTCGTGCCGGCGAAGATGACGAACGCGGCGATCACCGCCCAATACCAGCGGGCGGGTGACACCAGCTCGCCCGCGATGATCGCGAGCGACGCGGCGACGGCGACCTGGATGGCCTGCCGGGTGGTCGGCCGGAGGCCCTGCGACGGTGCCTCGTCGGCGGGCTCGCCGGGCGCGTCCGGCGGCGCGCCGTCCGAGGCAGGCGGGCGCTCGCTGTCCCGGTTCTCCAGGGCGCCCGCCTGGCCGGCCGCGGCGCGGTCGACAATGGCCCGAACGTCGGAAGTCGCTGTGGCGGCGTTGATTATCGCCAGGGCGAGGCGGCGCACGGCGGCGCTGCCCGGATCGTCACCGGCGGCGCCGCGCTGCTCGTCCAGCAGCCGTTGCGCCCGCGCGCCGGCTTGGCGGAGGCCGTCGGGCTCGGGCAGGCGGATGGCCCGCGCCAGCCGCGACAGCGCGTCGACGAGCGCGACCCGAGTCGGTGCGGGTATCGCGCTCGGGTCCTCCGACATCAGCGCCGCGGCCCGCCGCCCGGCCGTCGCCACCCACTCGATGGCCAGCTCCGCGTCCAGCAGCCAGGGGGCCAACTGTTCGGCGGTGACGCCAGGCCACAGCATCGCGGGGTCGGCCTTGTCCTCGATCTGGCTCTGCACCATCAGCGCGGTCTCGTTGAGCCGGGTGGTGCGCGCCCGCATCCGGCGCCTGCGCCGTTCGTCGAGGCGGCCGGTGCGGACGGCGTCCGCGGTGGTGTCGACGACGATCGCCATCCGCGCCCGCAACGCACGGACGGTCGCCCGCAGCACGCGGTCCGGCCGATCGGGCATGACGTAGGTGGTCATCACGAACGTGCACACCGTGCCCACCGCGACCGCCCCGATCATCCACGGCAGCTCCGAGACGCTCGCACGCAGATACAGCGTGAAGAAGTAGGACATGAAGGCGACCATGCCCAGCGCCCGGCCGCGCGCCCCGAAGCGGCGGACGTAGGCGGCGGTGAACACGACGAGCACGAACACCGCGTCACTGACCACCTGGTGGGGCGCGAGCGCCGCCGCGGCCGCGATGGCCACGGCGGCGGGCACGGGCAGCAGCGCCATGGTGATCCGCTGATGCCCCGGGTCCGGCTCGTTGACCGATCGCGAAGCGACCATCGTGATGACGACGCCCAGCAACGCGACCGTCAGCGGCTGCCCCGTCGCACGGGTCGCGGCGTACAGGACCAGCAGTGAACAGCCGAGCGCGGCCGTCGTCCGCGTCGCCATGCGCAGCCGGAGCAGACCGGGATCGGAGCCGACCACCCAGTTGCGCGCCTGTTCGTAGAAGTCGGTGATCGCCGCGCCCCCCTTCTGGCCTGCCGAACGCATCATGGGTTACCCGAACTTCGGCACAAGCTAGTCTTCGACATCGTGACAGCGCCGACGCGGGCCAAGCTGGCCGACGGCCGTGACCTGCTCTTCTTCGCGCTGCCCGGACACCGCCCGGCGCCGGTCGACGACCGCAGGCCGCTGCCTGCGCGCGACGGTCAGCGATCCGAGCTGCGGTTCGACCAGACGACGGGGCAGTGGGTGATCGTCGCGGCGCTGCGCCAAGACCGCACCTACAAGCCGCCCCCCGACCAGTGCCCGCTGTGCCCCGGCCCGACCGGGCTGACCAGTGAGGTGCCCGCGCCGGACTACGACGTCGTGGTCTTCGAGAACCGCTTCCCCAGCCTGTCCGGCTCGGGTCCGGCGCCCGCGCTCCCGGGTGCCGGCTTCGTGTCCGCTCCGGGGCACGGGCGCAGCGAGGTGATCTGCTTCTCCAGCGACCACACCGGCTCCTTCGCCGGCCTGGACGTCGCGCACGCCCGGCTGGTCATCGAGGCGTGGCGGCACCGCACCGGCGAACTGTTGGCCGCGCCGGGCATCGAGCAGGTGTTCTGCTTCGAGAACCGCGGCGAGGAAATCGGGGTGACGTTGACCCACCCGCACGGGCAGATCTACGGCTACCCGTATCTGACGCCGCGCACCGCCGCCATGCTGGGGCAGGCGCGCGAGCACCGAATGCGCCACGGCACCAACCTCTTCGGCGACCTACTGGCCGGCGAAATCGCCGACGGCAGCCGAATCGTCGCGCGCGATGACCTGTTCACCGCGTTCGTGCCCTTCGCGGCGCGGTGGCCGGTCGAGGTGCACATCTACCCGAACAGATTCGTGCGCAACCTCACCGAACTCGGCGAGGACGAACGGGAGGGTTTCGCGCGGATCTACCTGGACATGCTGCGGCGATTCGACCGGATGTATTCCTCACCGCTGCCCTACATTTCGGCGTTGCACCAGTACGCCGACACCGACGCCCAGGCTGACGGCTACTTCCACGTCGAGTTGATGTCGATCCGGCGCAGCGCCACCAAGCTGAAGTACCTGGCGGCCTCCGAGTCGGCGATGGACGCGTTCATCAGCGATGTCACGCCCGAAAGCGTGGCTGAGCGGCTGCGTGAGCTCGGATGACCGTCCGCTACGCCGCCCCCGGGCGGGTCAACCTGATCGGCGAGCACACCGACTACAACCTGGGGTTCGCCTTGCCGATCGCGCTGCCGCAGCGCACGGTGGTGACGTTCAGGCCCGACGGCAGCGATGCCGTCACGGTGGGCAGTGACCGCGCGGACGGGTCGGTGCGGATCGCGCTCGACACCGTGCCCGGCGACGTGGCCGGCTGGGCCGCCTACGTCGCCGGGGTGGTGTGGGCACTGCGGCGCGCCGGCCACCCGGTGCCCGGCGGCGCGATGCGCATCACCAGCGACGTGGAGATGGGGTCGGGACTGTCGTCGTCGGCGGCGCTGGAGTGCGCGGCGCTGGGCGCGATGGCGGCGGCCGCCGGGGCACGCATCGACCGCATCGAGCAGGCGAGGCTGGCCCAGCGCGCCGAGAACGAGTACGTCGGCGCCCCAACGGGTTTGCTCGACCAGCTGGCGTCGCTGTTCGGCCGGCCGGCGACGGCGCTGCTGATCGACTTCCGCGATCTCACGGTCGAGCCGGTGGCCTTCGACCCGGACGCCGCCGGTGTCGCGCTGCTGTTGATCGACTCCCGTGCCCGCCACAGTCACGCCGGCGGCGACTACGCCGCGCGCCGCGCGTCGTGCGAGCGGGCGGCGGCGGAGCTCGGGGTGTCGTCGTTGCGCGAGATCGGTGTCCGCGGGCCCTCGGTCGTGGCCGCGGTCCGTGACCCCGTCGACGCCCGCCGGGCCCGCCACGTGCTGAGCGAGAATCAGCGGGTGCTCGACTGCGTAGCGGCCCTCCGCGACGCGGACTTCGGCGAAGCCGGGCGGATCTTCAACGCCTCGCACGCGTCCATGCGTGACGACTTCGAGATCACCACCCAACACATCGACCTGATCGCCGACACCGCGGTGGGGGCCGGCGCGCTGGGCGCGCGGATGACCGGCGGCGGGTTCGGCGGCTGCGTGATCGCGCTCGTGCCGGCCGACCGGACCGGCGCGGTCGGCGAGGCGGTGCGACGCGCGGTACGCGACGCCGGTTTCGAGCAACCGGTAATCGCACGGACCCGCGCCGCCGCCGGCGCGGGACCGTGGGATTGACCGAGCCCGCCCGACACGGCCCGTTCCGCACTTAGCGGCCATAGCTGTAACGCGCCCGCAGATAGCTGTAACGTAACGGCTATGCCGGGGATGACATGCGCGATGTGCGGGGCGGGTTTCTCGGCCCGGGCCGATGCCGTCTACTGCTCGCCGGCCTGCCGGCAGAAGGCCCATCGCGTTCGAGCGGCGCGCCGCACGGCCGCGCTGCGGGAAACCCTGCGGCGGCGCTCCGCGACCGGTGCGGGCGCGTATTCGGCCTCTACCCGGTCGCTGCAGCCTTCGGTCGCCAGCTCCATGCAGCGCTCGCGTCAGCAGCTCGACCGGGCGCGCGAACTATGCCGCGTGTCCGCGCTGCGGCTGCAGGAAAGCGACGCCATCCGGAAGGCGTCGCTCGAAGGGAGGGCGGGGTGGGCGGCAAAGTCGGAGACGGGGCGTGCGCTGTGGCGTGGGAACTAGACGGCCAGACGGCGGCGGTGGAGGAGGCCCTCGCCGGCGGCACGCCGCAGCGGGCCGGGTGGTTTCGCTTCTACTTCGAGGACCAGCGCTGGGAGTGGTCCGACTCCGTGTACCGGATGCACGGCTACGAACCCGGAACCGTCACCCCGACGACGGAGCTGGTGATCGCCCACAAGCACCCGGCCGACCGCAACCAGGTCGCCGCAACCATCAACGACATGGTCGAACACCGGCAGGCGTTCAGCACCAGGCACCGCATCGTGGACACTCGCGGCAACACCCACGACGTGGTCGTGGTGGGCGACCAATTCTGCGACAGCAACGGCGAGGTGATCGGCACCCACGGCTTCTACGTGGACGTCACCCCGGCGCGCAGCCGCAAGCGCGAGGAGAGCATCAGCGAGCAGGTGGCCGAGATCGCCGAGCGTCGCGGCGCCATCGACCGGACCAAGGGCATGTTGATGTTGGTTTACGGCGTCGACGAGCTGGCGGCGTTCAACCTACTCAAATCCCTGTCGCAGGTGCGCAACATGAAGCTGGGCGCGCTGGCCGAGCAAATCGCGAAGGACTTCTCGGAGTTGGGCAGGGAGGTCATCACGTCGCGCTCGCGGTTCGACCAGCGCCTGCTCACCGCGCACGATCGGGCCTTCGGCGCCGACAACTGAGCGGCTATCCCACCGGGATCAGGCGCACCGCTCCCAGGTGCATCCGGTCGACCGCCTCGGCGAACTCGTCGCGTGTCGGTATCCGGTGATCGCGGAACTTGAGCCCGATCATCCGCTGCGCGCGCTGGACGCCGTAGGACTCGGCGCAGCGCAGGAAGAGGTCGGACACCGTGGCCCGGTCGCGGATGAGCTCGCCGCGCATCGCGGTCGTCTTGCCGTCGTAGACGACCTGAGCGGGTGCGCCGTCGCGGAAGTTCTGCTTCCAGGGCGCGCCGGTCAGCGCGTAGAGCTGACCGTCAATCACATGGGCGCTCAACGGAATTGAGAACGGCCGGCCCGATTTTCGCCCGGTGAAGCTCAGCACCATCAGCTGTTTGCGGGCGGGACCGGCCAGCGGGGTGCGCAACAGGAAACCCATCATCGGGTTGACGATGCGCATCAGCGCCGACGGGGGATGCCCGGCCTCTATCTGATGCGACTGCTCGGCCATGCGCTTACCGTAAGGCCAATCGGGCCCCCGGCCTAGGGCCGAGGGGCAGCACGGTCCTAGGTCACGGCGTGATCGTCGTCTGGTCGTCGATGATCTTCGTGACGTCCATCAGCGGGCCCTGATCGGCCTGCGGGCCCTCGGCGTTGAGTTGGAGCACGTAGACGGCGCCCTGGCTGGGGATCACCACCGTCTTCTGGGCGATGACACGGGTGGCGCCGTCCTTCTGATAGGTGCCCCCGATTTGCCACGCCTGGAAACCGCCGAGCGTCGACGCGCTGCCGTCGCCGCTGCCGTCGAACCCGGGCAGGTTCTGCACCTCGCCCGGCGCGTACTGGATGACCTTCGCCGGGTCGACGTTGCCCGACAGCCGGGAGAACAGCGCCGAGACGGTGGGCGCGTCGGCGGGGTTACTGGGCTGGGTCATGACGATGCCGCCATATGACGTGCCCGCGTTCTGGTTGAGCTGCCAGCCGTTGGGCACCGGCAGGTCGACGTTCGGGCCGGGATCGCCGTGATGGACGGGGGTCTCCGTGATGTGGTTGTCCTTCACGTAGTCGGCGATGGTGTATTTGGCTTTGGCGGCCGGTGCCGCGCTGGTCGCCGACGACGTGGTGGATGTCGAGGCGGATGTGGTCGTCGATGTCGTCGATTGATTGCCGGATTTGTGGTCACCGCCGCAACCGACGAGCGCCAAACTCAGCGCCACGGAAATGGTTGCTGTCGTCAAATGTTTCATCGATCCAATCTCCCGAAAATTGGGGCCGGTACCAGCGCCGGCCACGCCGAGACGACAGTAGCCGAAATGGCACCCGCGTTTGCCGATATTTATTTGAACTTTGGGCGCCGCCGTGATCGTCGAAGCAAATCGTTATCCAATTCGGTTGGAAAACGCCCACTCAATACACAGTTGTCCAGTAAGAGACAGGTATGCGGGCACGAAGGACCATCGTCGCGATTCTCGCGGCGTCGGTCGTCTTCATGGCGTTCATCGCTGCCGCGCCGCCGATGGCCTATGACGGCGAGCCCACATTGGTGGCCAGCCCGGTCGACCACGTCGCCACGCTCATCGGCACCGGGACGGGCGGCCGGACGGTGGGGGAGATCAACAACTTCCCGGGCGCCACCGTGCCGTTCGGAATGGTGCAGTACTCACCGGACACGGTGGGCAACTACGCCGGTTACAACTACGACAACCCGCGCGCGAGCGGGTTCAGCATGACCCACGCCTCGGTCGGCTGCGCGGCGTTCGGTGACATCTCGATGTTGCCGACCGGCAACGGAATTGGCATGCAACCCTGGAAGTCCTGGGAGCGGATCGCCCACGACGACACCGAACAGGGTGTGCCGGGCTATTACACGGTGCGGTTTCCGGATACCGGGGTGAAGGCCGAACTCACCGCCACGACGCGCACCGGCGTCGGCCGGTTCAGCTACCCGCACAACGGCCGCCCCGCCCTGCTTCAGGTGCGATCCGGCGCATCGCTGGCCGGCAACTCCCGCGCAACCATTCAGATCGGCGAGGACAACACGACGATCACGGGCTGGGCCACCAGTGGCGGATTCTGCGGCAAGAACAACACGTACACGGTCTATTTCGCGATGAAGTTCAGCCAGCCGTTCACCGCCTACGGCGCATGGGATGGCTTCGCGGTTTACCCCGGCGCCCGCAGCGCGAATTACCCGTACAGCGGCGGATACGTGCAGTTCCCGCCCGGCTCGGTGCTAGAGGTGCGTACCGCGATCTCCTACGTCGGCGTCGACGGGGCGCGGGCGAATTTGGCGGCCGAGGGCGGCGCAAGTTTCGACGACGTGCGCGCCGCGGCGTCGCGGGAATGGAATGCCAGCCTGTCACGCATCGCCGTCGCCGGCCGCAATGTCGACGACCTGGACACGTTCTACACCTCGCTGTACCGATCCCTGTTGCACCCCAACACCTTCAACGACGCCGACGGCCGATACGTCGGGTTCGACGGCGCCGTGCACACCGTGGCCGCGGGGCGGACGCAGTATGCCAACTTCTCCGACTGGGACACCTACCGCTGCCTCGCGGCGTTGCAGGCGCTCCTCTTTCCAGACCGGGCCGGCGACATGGCCCAATCGCTGGTGAACGACGCCGAGCAGAGCGGCGCGCTGCCGCGCTGGGCGTTCGCCAACGCCGCGACCGCGGAGATGAGCGGCGACAACGTCGTGCCGCTCATCGTGAACCTCCACGCGTTCGGGGCCGAGAACTTCGACACCCGAACGGCGCTGCGCTACATGGTGAATGCGGCGACGAAAGGCGGGGTCGGGCTGAACAAATACGTGGAGCGGCCGGGCATCGCCACCTACCTGGAGCGCGGCTACGCACCCTTCACGCAGGAATTCGGCCTCGACGGCTGGATCGCCGACGCGTCGATCACGCTGGAATGGTCGGTCGACGACTTCGCCATCTCGCGATTCGCCGACTCGCTCGGCGAGGACGCCACGGCCGCCGAATTCCAAGCCCGGTCGCAGTATTGGCAGAACCTGTTCAACCCGAGCACCGGTTACGTCTCACCGCGCAGCTGGACCGGATTCTTCCGCGACGGCCCGGGTTTCGTCGAGCCCCAGTCGAGTTTCGGCCAGATCGGCTACGACGAGGGCAACGCCGCGCAGTACGTCTGGTGGGTGCCGCACAACGTGGCCGGCCTGGTGACCGCGCTCGGCGGCCGTGACGCGGTGGCCGCGCGCCTCGACGCCTTCACCGAGAGACTCAACGTCGGGCCCAACGAGCCCTACCTGTGGGCCGGCAACGAACCGGGCTTCGGGGTGCCGTGGCTGTACAACTACATCGGTCAGCCGTGGAAGGCGCAACACACGGTCGACCGGGTGCGGGGCCTGTTCGGCCCGACGCCGGACGGCGAGCCCGGCAACGACGACCTCGGCGCGATGGCCAGTTGGTATGTCTGGGCGGCGCTGGGGCTCTACCCGAGCACACCCGGAACGGCGATCCTCACCGTCGGCGCACCGCTTTTCGACCGCGCGGTGATCGCGCTCCCGCACGGCAAAGCCATCCGGATCTCGGCGCCCGGCGCGTCCGGACCGTACCACCTCAGGTACATCAGCGGCCTGCGCGTCGACGGTCGCGCCACCGACAACACGTGGCTGCCCGAGTCGTTCGTCCGCACGGGGGGCGAACTGGCGTTCTCGCTGGGCGCTTACCCCGACAAGCATTGGGGTACAAGCGAATCGGCGGCGCCCCCGTCCTTCGGCGCGGGTGGTTCGGCGGTGACCGTCAACGTCGCCAACCCGGTGGTCACGATCGCGCCGGGGAGCACGGGCACGGTGAGACTCGACGCGCAACGGATGGCCGGCGACGGGGGTTACACGGTCACCGGCGCCGCCTCGGACCGCGGGATCACCGTGACGCCCACGGCTGGCCAATTCTCCGCCGACGGGTCGGCGACCGTCGA
>NZ_LZJJ01000121.1:0-10861 GCF_001667625.1 Mycobacterium sp. E1715 | reverse complement strand
ATCCACTCGGCCAGCACCGACGCCGTCGCCGCCACCCGCCGCGCCGTCTTACCCGACACCACCAACGTCGACACCCCCGGATCGGCGTCTGGCCGAACCGCCGGGGCGACGTCCTGGCCCTGCTCGATCACCACGTGCGCGTTCGTCCCGCCGAATCCGAACGAGGACACACCGGCCCGGCGCGGGTGCTCGCGGACCGGCCAACTGGTTTGAGTCCGAACGACTTTCATCCGCAACTCGTCGAACGGGATGTGCGGGTTCGGGCTTTCGAAGCGCTGGTTCGGCGGGATCTGGCCGCGCTGCACCGCGAGCACCGCCTTGATGAAGCCCGCGATGCCCGCGGCCGCCTCCGTGTGGCCGAGATTCGTCTTGATCGCGCCGATGAGCAGGGGGGCGTCCTCGGGACGTCCGCGGCCGAGCACCGTGCCGAGTGCTCGTGCTTCGATGGGGTCGCCCAATAGTGTTCCGGTGCCGTGTGTTTCGACGTAGTCGACGTCGCTGGGCTGCATCCCGGCGTTGCTGTAGGCGGCTCGCAGGACGGCCATCTGCGCCGCGGGGTTGGGGGCCATCAGCCCGTTGGACCGCCCGTCCTGGTTGATCGCCGAGCCGCAGATCACGGCCAGTACCCGGTCGCCGTCCCGCTGCGCGTCGGTCAGCCGCTTGAGCACCACGACCCCCGCGCCCTCGCCGCGGACGAACCCGTCCGCCGCTGCGTCGAACGCGCGGCACTTACCCGTCGGCGATAGGGCGCCCACCTGGTCGAAGCCGCGAAACACCGCCGGTGACAACAACAGATTCACGCCGGCGGCGATCGCCAACTGGGAGTCTTCGGTCCGAAGGCTCTGGCAGGCCAGGTGGATGGCCACCAACGACGACGAGCACGCCGTGTCGACCGCCATCGAGGGGCCGCGCAGGTCGAGGAAATACGAGAGGCGGTTCGCGATGATGCTCATCGCTCCGCCGGTGTTGCTCCAGCCGTCCACCCCGCAGAAGTCGTTCGAGGCGATGGCCCCGTATTCGCTCAGGCATGCACCGGCGAAGACCCCGGTCTGTGACCGGCGCAACGAGCTTGGCGGAATTCCCGCATGTTCCAACGCTTCCCAGGTGACTTCCAGCAGCAGGCGTTGCTGGGGGTCCATCTTGTCGGCTTCGCTCGGGGAGATCTCGAAGAACTCCGCGTCGAAGGCATCGACGTCCGGCAGGAACGATCCCCAGCGCGTCGTCCGGGCGAGCGCCGCCGCCACGTCGGGTGAGCCGGACTCGAACGGCTGCCACCGTTCAGGCGGCACCTGACCGATCGAGTAACCGCGCTCGCAGAGGAATTTCCATAACGCCTCGGGCCCGGCAATGCCGGGGAATCGGCACCCCATTCCGATGACGGCGATCGGCTCGTCGAGTGAGTTACGAGCCGGGCGCTTGAGTGTGGCGTCCGGCTCCGGCTCGGACTCGGGCGCGGTGAGGTAGGCGGCCAGAGCGTTGATGGTCGGGTTTTGCCAGAAATCCACGGGGGATACCTTCTTGCCCAACAACTCTGACAGTTCGCCGGAGAGCACCACCACCTCGCGGGAACTAACGCCGAGGTCGGCCAACGACAGGTTGGGATCGACTTCGTCAGGGGTGCAACCGATGTTGGTCACCAAGTAGTCCACTAACCAGTGGCGGAGGTCGTCTTCGCCACCGATGCCTGACGTCATACCGTCACGTCCAGCCTTATGAATCCGTCGCTTTGGTAGCGCTCGACGCATGCCGAGCGCCGAACCTTACCGCTGGTGGTGATCGGGATGGATCCCGGTGACACCAGAACGAGGTCGGCGATGCGCACGCTGTGCGACTTCGAGATCGCCGACGTGACTTCGCGTTTCACCGAACGCAGGCGCAGCAGTGCCTCTTCCTCGGACGCTCCGCGCCCCTTCAGCTCGATGATTGCGACCAGTTGCTCGGTGATGTCGTCCGGCACCGAGATGGCCGCGACCCGGCCGCCGGTGATCTCCTGGATGGTTGCCTCGATGTCGTCGGGATAATGATTGCGCCCGTCGACGATGAGCAGGTCCTTGATGCGGCCCATGATGAACATCTCGCCGTCGGCGATGACGCCCAGGTCGCCCGTCCGCAACCATGGACCCTTCGGACAGCCCGGAGCCGGGTTGACCAGTTCGGCCTGGAAAACGCGTGCCGTCTGTTCCGGCTTTCGCCAGTAGCCCAGGGCCACGTGGTCGCCGCGCACCCAGATCTCCCCGACCGTGCCCGCGGGGCTCTCGGTCATCGTCTCGGGGTTGACGATTCGCATGGCGGCGGGATCGGGTGAGCCATAACTGATGAGCTCGGTGCCGACCATCCCCTCGGTCCCGCACGGTCGGGCCCGGCCGGCGGTCAAGTGCTCATAGTCGAACCGGACCGTCTTGAGCATGGTGCCGGGTTCGGGACCCCCCACGTACAGGGTCGCTTCGGCGAGGCCATAGCAGGGCCGGACCGTCGTCGGGCGCAGGTTGAAGGGGGCGAAGCGGTCGGTGAAGCGCTTGACGGTGGCCACGTGGATTCGTTCGCTGCCGCTGACGATCGTCTGCACTTCGGCGAGGTCGAGTCCCGCCATGTCGTCATCCGATGTCCGGCGCACCGCCAGTTCGAAAGCGAAATTGGGTGCCGCGGAAAAGCACTGACCATTGGTGGCAAGCATTTTCATCCAACGGGCCGGGCGTTGCAGGAACGCCATCGGACTCATCAGCACAGCGCTGCGGTTTGTCACCAGCGGCGCACAAACTCCCAGAATCAGCCCCATGTCGTGGAACAAGGGCAGCCACGACACCAGAGAAAGGTTTGCCGGGAGGTTTTCCGGTTCACCGAAGAAGGCGTACATACATTGCGTCACATTGGTGACGACATTCTTGTGCGACACGATCACGCCGGCCGGTGTGCGCGTAGAACCGGACGTGTATTGCAGATAGCCCGCACCCGACGCGAACTGCTGAGCGGGCGGCAGTTCGCGAGTGGATTCCAGGTCCAGCAGGTCGACTTCGATGACTAGTGGCGCGGGGTGGCCGTCCTGGCCGCAGGCGTACTTGTTGACGTCGCTGACCACGGCCGACGTGGTGAGAATGGCGACCGGATTGCAATCCCGCAGTACGGAGGAGATCCGGTCGTCGTGGACCCCGTAGAGCGGTGTGGACAGCGGAACGGCGATGAACCCGGCCTGTAGCGCGCCGAAGAAGGCCGCGACGTATTCCAGTCCCTGCGGCGCCAGGATGGCCGCACGGTCTCCGGGCGAGCCGCAGAGTGACAGCTCGTCAGCAATGATGCGGGCGCGGCGGTAAACCTGGGCCCAGGTGAGGCGCTCGGCAAACCCGGCGGGGTCTTGCTCATAGTCGATGAACGTGAAGGCGGTTGCGCCGGGCTGCCGCTCGGCTCGCTCCTGCAGCAAATCGGGGATGGACGTGTCGGTAACCGGCATTTGTGGCCCTTCCAGTTCGCTGACGCCGTTCGTGACGTGCACGCATCTCGCGTGCGGCGCGAAGAGCGGCTTCCCCGGTTACCGACAACCACTCTTGTGAAGCAACCTAAGCATTCTTTGCGGACGAGACCCTCCGATTTACAAAATCAAAAAGAGATGTAGCCCACACCACAGTGCCTGTCGGGGGCTGCGCTCCTGCCGAGATCTGTCTGGCGGATCTTGCACGATATATATGTAGTACGCGCCCGTGGCGTATGGTGCACCTGTTATACGAGTGACAAATAGTGATCAGACGGGTGAGGGCGACTCGGTTTGCACCGGGCGACAGGCTTGGGTCCGTTGTAGTCCCAGCGCCCGGTTTTGACAACCCCTGGCGGTGTGGATATCCGCGGCGGGATGCGACGCCGGCTCGTGTCCTGACCGAACGGCGGGTACCCAGCGGCCGGCCCCGCCGGCATCCCCGGCCGCGGGGAGTCGCCGCCGGCAAACTCGCGGGCGAAGCGGCAGCAGGGCCGCAGGCGGTCGGCCCGATCCGCTGACTGGCCTGCGGCCGCCCGCGCAGCTATCTACTCGTGCACCGGTCGAGGACCGCTTCCTCGATGTCTTTTGCGAGCTCTGGCAAATTGTTGTTCAGGTAGAAGTGGTCACCGGGAAACACCCGAATGCGGAAATCGTCGGTAGTGCGATCGCACCAGGCCAGCATGTTCTCCTCGGCCACGATGATGTCGTTGTCCCCGACGAACGCGTAGATCGGACACGACACCTTGACTTCCGGCGGGTGGGTATAGCCCGCGATCGCCCGGACGCTTTGCAGCGTGGGCAGGATCGTCAGGGCGAATTCATCGTTGGCAAGCAGCTCGGGGTTGGTGTCGGTCACCTGGGCGACGACGTTGAGGATGTCGCGGTCGGAGCCCTGCAGCTCCTTGTAGCGGATGTGGCCGGGCGCCGCACTCGACGACACGAACAGGGCGGAGACCGGTTGCCCGGCGGACTGGAACCTCAGTGCCACCTCGAAGGCCATCAGGCCGCCCATGCTGTGGCCGAAGAAGGCCAGCGGTGCATCGGCCGGCGCGGAAGGCGCCATCATCGAATAGATTTCGTCCGCGAGCGCGGGAATGCTCGGCAGCTGGGTCAGGCCCTTGGCGCGCCCGGGATATTGGACGGCGACGCGTCTTACGTCCGCAGAGAATGCCTTGGCGAATGGAACGTAATAGCTCGCCGATCCGCCCGCATGCGGGAATATATAAAGCGTCGGCGCGGGCTGTCGCGCGTTGCCGCTATCCGGGTCCGTGGGCCTGTTCACCGCGCCACCCTATCCCGAGGTGATTCGCCGCTCGCCGGTATCGCCACGGCGATATTCGCCCGCCTCGTCGGCCTGCGCGGCGCCGGCGCAGAAGTGCTGGAACAATCGAGCTTGTGATCCGATTGTCGCCCGATTTCTGGCGCTTTTCGCCTCGAATTTCCCGCGTGCCGGGGAGCGTGGGCGCCGCGACGCCGGGTGGCCGCGGGCAGCTGCCCGGGCGGATGGGGCCGGGGCGGTCAAATGTCCGACACACCGGCCCGCCACCGCTGTCACAAGGGCAACACCAGGCACACTGGTAACAACAGGATTTTGCAGACGCCAGGAGGATATGGCCGTGTACCGAGTCTTTGAAGCGCTCGACGAACTGAGCGCCATCGTTGAAGAAGCGCGCGGCGTTCCGATGACGGCCGGCTGCGTGGTGCCCCGCGGTGACGTGCTGGAACTGATCGACGACATCAAGGATGCGATCCCTGGCGAGCTTGACGACGCCCAGGACGTCCTCGACGCGCGTGACTCGATGTTGCAGGACGCCAAGTCGCACGCCGAATCCATGGTGTCCTCGGCGACCACCGAGTCGGAGTCGATGCTCAACCACGCCCGCGCGGAGGCCGACCGGCTGTTGTCGGACGCAAAATCGCAGGCCGACCGCATGGTGAGCGAGGCGCGCCAGCACAGCGAGCGGATGGTCGGTGAGGCGCGCGAGGAGGCGATGCGCATCGCCACCGCGGCGAAACGCGAGTACGAGGCCAGCGTCGGCCGCGCCCAGGCCGAGGCCGACCGGCTGCTGGAGAACGGCAACATCTCCTACGAGAAGGCCGTTCAAGAGGGCATTAAGGAGCAGCAGCGCCTGGTGTCGCAGAACAGCGTGGTAGAGGCCGCCAACGCCGAGGCCACCCGTCTGATCGACTCGGCGCACGCCGAGGCCGACCGGCTGCGCGGTGAATGCGACATCTACGTCGACAACAAGCTCGCCGAGTTCGAGGAATTCCTCAATGGCACGCTGCGCTCCGTCGGGCGCGGACGTCACCAGCTCCGGACGGCGGCGGGCACGCACGACTACGCGGTGCGCTGACGCCTGCGGGAGGCCGTGCCCTGGCATTATGCGGCGCGCGCCGTAGGATTTCTCCTATGACGCGGCAGCACAGCACCACCTCCCAGCGCCGTCTGAGCTCGCCGATGTCGATCGACATCACCAAGCTTGGGCGACGCCCGGGAGCGATGGTGACTTTGCGCAAGAGCGTGCCCAGCCCGTCGCGCATCGGGCTGGACATGATCGCCATCGCACAGGACGCGCCGTTGGATCTGGACCTGCAAATTCAGTCCGTCTCCGAGGGCGTCTTGGTGACCGGGACGGTGGACGCCCCCACGGTCGGCGAATGCTCCCGGTGCCTGACCCCGGTCAACGGTCGGGTGCAGGTCAGCCTGACCGAGCTGTTCGCCTATCCCGACAGCACGACGGAGGCGACCACCGAGGAGGACGAGGTCGGTCACATCGTCGACGACACCGTCGACCTCGAGCAGTCGATCGTCGACGCCGTGGGGCTGGAGCTGCCGTTCGCGCCCCTGTGCACGCCCGACTGCCCCGGGCTGTGTCCTGAATGCGGGATCGCGCTCGCGGCCGAGCCCGGCCATCGGCACGACCGCATCGACCCGCGGTGGGCCAAGCTGGCCGGCCTGTTTCCCGAGCCCGACGCGCCGCGGGGTGAGCAATGACGTCACGCCAGGAACTGCTCGACGCGCTCGGGGTCGAGCTCCCCGACGAGCTGCTCTCGCTCGCGTTGACGCATCGCAGCTATGCCTACGAGCACGGCGGCCTGCCCACCAACGAACGTCTGGAATTTCTCGGCGACGCCGTGCTGGGTCTGACCATCACCGACGAGCTCTACCACCGCCACCCCGACCGCTCGGAGGGCGACCTGGCCAAGCTGCGGGCCAGCGTCGTCAACACCCAGGCACTGGCCGACGTCGCCCGCAAGCTGTCCCCGGACGGCCTGGGCGTTCACCTGTTTCTCGGGCGCGGGGAGGCCAACACCGGCGGCGCCGACAAGTCGAGCATTCTGGCCGACGGGATGGAATCGCTGCTGGGCGCCATCTATCTGCAGCACGGGATCGACACCGCGCGCGAGGTCATCCTGCGGCTGTTCGGCGGGCTGCTGGACGCCGCGCCCACGCTGGGGGCCGGGCTGGATTGGAAAACCAGCCTGCAGGAGCTGACCGCCGCTCGCGGCATGGGCGCGCCGTCCTACGTCGTCACCTCCACCGGCCCGGACCACGACAAGGAGTTCACCGCGGTCGTCGTCGTGATGGACACCGAGTACGGGTCCGGGGTGGGGCGCTCCAAGAAGGAGGCCGAGCAGAAGGCCGCGGCGGCCACCTGGAAAGCGCTCGACGAGCTGGACCCGGCCGACAAAACGTCCGTCTAGATCGATGGTGATGACCCGCTTCGCCCGGCTTCGCCGCGCTTGCGATCATCACTTGGGCCGATGGTGATGACCCGCTTCGCCCGGCTTCGCCGCGCTTGCGATCATCACTAGGGCCGGTGGTGATGACCCGCTTCGCCCAGCTTCGCCGCGCTTGCGATCATCACTTGGGCCGGTGGTGATGACCCGCTTCGCCCGGCTTCGCCGCGCTTGCGATCATCACTAGGTGCCCGAGCTACCCGAAGTCGAGGTGGTGCGCCGCGGCTTGCAGGCCTGGGTCGTCGGCAAAACGATCACGGCCGTTCGGGTGCATCACCCGCGCGCGGTGCGCCGCCACGAGGCCGGCCCCGCCGACCTCACCGCCCGGCTGCTCGACGCGCGCATCACCGGCACCGATCGGCGCGGCAAGTACCTGTGGCTGCTGCTCGACGGCCCGGGGGACCCGGACACGGCCCTGGTGGTGCACCTCGGCATGAGCGGGCAGATGCTGCTGGGGCAGGTGCCGCGCGCCGACCACGTGCGCATCTCGGCCCTGCTCGACGACGGGACCGTGCTGAGCTTCGCCGACCAACGCACCTTCGGCGGCTGGATGCTCGCCGACCTGGTGAGCGTCGACGGCAGCGCCGTTCCGGCGCCCGTCGCACACCTGGCCCGCGACCCGCTGGACCCGCTTTTCGACCGCGACGCCGTCGTGAACGTCTTGCGGCGCAAGCACTCCGAGATCAAGCGGCAGCTCCTGGATCAGACCGTCGTGTCGGGCATCGGCAACATCTACGCCGACGAGGCGCTATGGCGGGCGAAGGTCAACGGGGCCCGGATCGCGGCGACCTTGAGCCGCCGCCGCCTGGGCGCAATCCTGGACGCGGCGGCGGACGTGATGCGCGACGCGCTGGCCCAGGGCGGAACGTCGTTCGACTCGCTGTACATCAACGTCAACGGCGAATCCGGCTACTTCGACCGGTCGCTGGACGCATATGGCCGCGAAGGGCAGAACTGCCGGCGCTGCGGCGCGGTGATACGCCGGGAGAAGTTCATGAACCGGTCGTCGTTCTACTGCCCGAGATGTCAGCCGCGCCCCCGCCTTTGAGCGTGCGAGCAGGGCTTTGAGTGTGCGCCCACGGCGGCGACACGCCGACGGACGTCACCCGGGGCGCACACTCGATGGGCGCCGGCCCGACGTTTGCAAGAAAGGTGAGGTTATCCTCACCTCGCGTCGTTATCCTGGGTGGCATGGTGAACCGATGGAGTCGGGTCGGCTAGTGCGGAGCTCACTTCGTGGATCGGGTTCGCCGACCGTGCTGGCTCAGCTCGCGCCGGGCCAGCGGGCGACCATCCTGGGCGTGGCGCCGGCGGCGTCTCCCGTGGTGGCGGGGCGACTGCGGCAGCTTGGCTTCCGGCCGGCGTCGGACGTCGAGGTCATCCGGCGTGCGCCGATGGGCGACCCGACCATCTACCGCGTCCAAGACACCGAGCTGTGCCTGCGCCGCCGCGAGGCGCGGCTGATCCAAGTCGACCCGGGGAGCGTCGCATGACGTCCTGCCACGAGGAAGGCGCCGCGGTCGCGGTTGCCGGTGCGGCGCGGGTCGCGCTGGTGGGCAGCCCCAACGCGGGCAAGACGTCGGTGTTCAACCACCTCACCGGGCTACGCGCCAAGACCGGCAACTATCCGGGCGTCACCGTGGGTCGCAGGGTCGGCATCGCGAAGATGGACGGCGTCGAGATCGCCGTCGAGGATCTGCCCGGCACCTACAGCTTGCAGCCCATCAGCCCGGACGAACAGGTAGTGGCCGACCTGCTGGCCGGCAACGTCGCCGAAGCCGGCCGTCCCGACGCGATCGTGCTGGTGGCCGACGCCACCACGCTGCACCGCTCGATCACGCTGGTGGCCCAGGTGATGCGGCTCGACGTCCCGTGCCTGTTGGCGCTGACCATGACCGACGAGTTGACCGCGCGCGGCGGCCGCATCGACGTCGGCGCCTTGTCGACGGCGCTGGGCATCCCGGTGCTCCCGGTCATCGCGCACCGCGGCGGGGGCATCGACAGCCTGCGCGCCCAACTGGTGTCCTTCGACCGGTGGCAGCGTCCCCCGATTCTGCCGCCGGGTGACGACGACGCCGTCGACGCCTGGGGCAAGTCGGTGCTGCGTGCCGCCGAATACGTTGCGCCGCAGCCGGATCAGCGCACGCGCGGCATCGACAGGATCGTGCTGCACCCGCTGTGGGGAACCGTCATCTTCTTCGCGGTGATGTTCTGCTTCTTCCAGGTCGTCTTCACCGTCGCCGCGCCCCTGCAGGACCGCGTCAGCCAGGGCCTCGGCTGGCTCGGCACGCTGGTCAGCGACCACGTCGGCAACTATGTGGTGCGGGGTCTGCTCGGCCAGGGACTCATCGGCGGCGTGGGGACGGTGCTCCAGTTCATCCCGCAGATCGTGTTGCTGTTCTTGCTGATCGCGCTGCTGGAGAACGTCGGCTACATGGCGCGAGCGGCATTCCTGATGGACCGGGTGATGGCCACGACGGGTCTGGAGGGTCGCGCCTTCGTCGCGATGCTCTCTTCGTTCGCCTGCGCCATCCCGGGGATCATGGCCACCCGGACGCTGCCGTCGTCGCGCGACCGGATCGCCACCATCATCACGGCGCCGTTGATGACCTGCTCCGCCCGGCTCCCCGTCTTCACCCTGCTGGTGGGGCTGCTGGTCTCGCCGCAGACCCAATGGTGGGGGTTCAGCGCGCAGGGTGTGGCGATGTTCTTGCTATATCTGTGTGGGGGCACCTCGGCCCTGATCGCGGCGTCGTTGTTCAAGTCGACGATCCTGCGCAGCGATCTGCTCCCGTTCACGATGGAGCTGCCCCCGTATCGTTTCCCATCGCCCAAGAACGTGCTCATCACCATGTGGGATTCGGCGAAGGTGTTCCTGCGCAAGGCCGGAACCATCATCCTGGGCACCTCGGTGGTGCTCTGGGTGCTGCTCAATCTTCCGGCGCGCCAAGCGGAGACCGCGCACATGTCGCCGACGGAGACCACCGCCTACGTGATGGACCACAGCTACGCCGCCGACGTCGGAAAGGCGATCGGGCCGGTGTTCAAGCCGCTCGGTTTCGATTGGCACATCAACGTCGCCCTGCTCGGTTCCTTCTCGGCGCGTGAGGTTTTCGTGTCCACCCTCGGCCAGGTGTCGGCGGCGACGAGTCCCGACGACCCGCATGAGGCCCTGGTCACGATGGCCGACGACGACGGCCACAAGGTGTTCACCGCCCCTACCGTCATCGCGCTGATGGTGTACTTCATCTTCGCGCTGCAGTGCATGTCCACCGTCGCGGTGATGCGCCGCGAGACAAACTCGTGGCGGTGGCCCGCGTTCGCGTGGTCCTACATGTTCGTCCTCGCCTGGACGATGGCGTTTGCGGCCCGCTCGATCGCGGTCGGAGTGGGCGCATGATTCCGATCCACGCCACCGCGACCGCGGACCCGCGTCAGCTGCGCTGGGTGGTCCCGCCCGACCGGCTGCCGGCGCGCGGCGCGGTCAGGGGCGCCCCCGGCCGGCTGGGCGCCCTGCTGGGCAGCGGGGTGATCACCGGGCTCGTGGTGGGCGCCGGGGACATCCTGATCACGATCGGCGCCGGCAGCAGCTGGCGTGAACTGGGAGACGACGTCCGCGAGGCGCTCGGCGAGGCGCTGCTGGACCCTCAGGGC
>NZ_LZJJ01000120.1:0-1942 GCF_001667625.1 Mycobacterium sp. E1715 | reverse complement strand
GCGGCCGGGCGGGCGGTCCTGGAACCGGGCGCCACGGTGTCGGGGATCGTCGGCTACGCCATGTCGGGGATGCGGGTGCTCAACCGGGCGGCCGAGCCGTCGCCGCTGCTGCGGCGGCGCAGCCTGGCCACCCGCACCGAAGCGATCGACATCCCGCTCTCCGATCTGCACAGGGCCGCCAAAGCCGGCGGCGGATCGATCAACGACGCCTACCTGGCCGGCCTCTGCGGCGCCCTGCGGCGCTACCACGAGGCGCTCGGTGTGCCGATCAGCACGCTGCCGATGGCGGTCCCGGTGAACTTGCGGGCCGACGCCGACACGGCCGGCGGCAACCGGTTCACCGGTGTCAACCTGGCCGCGCCCGTCGGCACCGTCGATCCGGTTTCGCGGATGAAGAAGATCCGCGCGCAGATGACGCAACGCCGCGACGAACCGGCGATGAACATCATCGGTTCGGTCGCACCGCTGCTCAGCGTCCTGCCGACCGCGGTCCTCGAGGGCATCACCGGCTCGGTGATCGGATCTGACGTGCAGGCCAGCAACGTCCCGGTGTACCCCGGGGATACCTACATCGCCGGTGCAAAGGTGTTGCGGCAGTACGGCATCGGCCCACTGCCGGGCGTCGCGATGATGGTGGTGCTGATCTCGCGGGGCGGTTGGTGCACCATCACCGTGCGCTACGACAGGGCGTCGGTGCGCAACGAACCGCTGTTCGCCCAATGCCTGCTTGAGGGCTTCGACGAAATTCTGGCGCTCGCGGGTGATTCGGCACCCCGCGCGGTGCCCGCCTCGTTCGCCGAACCGGCGACCTCCGCACGGACGGCGTCGGGCTCATGAGCGCCGCGAAAGACCAGGGAGCCGACGGCGGCGCGACCGGGGACATGCGGCTGCCGGGCTCGGTCGCCGAAATCATGGCCAGCCCACCGGGTCCCAAGATCGGGGCGTTCTTCGACCTGGACGGGACGCTGGTGGCCGGGTTCACCGCGGTCATCCTCACCCAGGAGCGGCTGCTGCGCCGTGACATGGGGGTGGGCGAACTGCTCGGCATGGTCCAGGCCGGCCTGAGCCACACGCTCGGGCGCATCGAGTTCGAGGATCTCATCGGCAAAGCCGCCGCCGCGTTGGCCGGCCGCTTGCTCGACGATTTGGAGGAGATCGGCGAGCGGCTGTTCGTACAGCGGATCGAGTCGCGGATCTACCCGGAGATGCGCGAGCTGGTCCGGGCGCACGTGGCGCGTGGCCACACCGTGGTGCTCAGCTCGTCGGCGCTGACCATCCAGGTCAACCCGGTGGCGCGGTTCCTCGGTATCTCCAACATGCTCACCAATAAGTTCGAGACCACCGAAGACGGCATCCTCACCGGCGGCGTGCAGAAGCCGATCCTGTGGGGGCCGGGCAAAGCCGCTGCGGTGCAACGGTTTGCGGCCGAGAACGGCATCGACCTGAAGGACAGTTACTTCTACGCCGACGGGGACGAGGACGTCGCGCTGATGTATCTGGTCGGCAACCCGCGGCCGACCAACCCCGAGGGCAAGATGGCCGCGGTGGCCAAGCGCCGCGGCTGGCCGATCCTGCGGTTCAACAGCCGGGGTCCGGTCGGTCTGCGCCGCCAGATCCGCACCCTGGCCGGATTCGGTTCGATGTTCCCGGTCGCCGCCGGCGCCGTGGGAATCGGCGTGCTGACCCGGAATCGGCGCCGCGGCGTCAACTTCTTCACCTCCACCTTCTCGCAGCTGTCCCTGGCGATCGCCGGCGTTCAGCTCAACGTCATCGGCCAGGAGAACCTGACCGCACAGCGGCCCGCGGTGTTCATCTTCAATCACCGCAACCAGGTCGACCCGGTGATCGCCGGGGCATTGGTGCGCGACAACTGGATCGGCGTGGGCAAGAAGGAGCTGCAAAAGGACCCGATCATGGGCACGCTCGGCAGGCTGCTCGACGG
>NZ_LZJJ01000119.1:0-32482 GCF_001667625.1 Mycobacterium sp. E1715 | reverse complement strand
CATGGTGCCGCACGGCGGGTCCGCCCGAGCGCGACGCCGACCCGCCCTCGTCTTTCACCACGAGATGGGCGTGCGCCCGTGCCTCCGTCGTGCGGACAACGTTGGGATCGGTAGCCCGCGCCGCGATTTGTACTTGACGCAACGACGACGCCACTCCGGCGCCGCCTCACGAAAGGAAGTCAGAAATGAAGATCGTCCCGGCCAGCATCGAAGACCAGATCAATCGGGTCGACCGGCAGCGCAGCCTCTACATCGGACTCAGCGCCGGCGCGGTCGCGCTATGGAGCGCGTACCGGCTCATCTGGGCCCTCTACATCGGGATGACCTTCGGCTGGCTCTTCGGGTCGATGGTCTTCCAACTGGTGCTGTGGGGCGTGATCGGCACGGTCTCGGCGGTGGCGGCCTTTGGGTTCCTGACCCGCTACTCCAAGGGATCATGACCGCGGCCGTGAGCTGAGGAAAGCCCCGAATCCTGATGCGGTTCGGGGCTTTCCCGCGTCGAGGCGAAGTCGGTATCCGGCGGCTAGCGCAGTTGTTGGATACGGATCAAGTTGCCGGCGGGGTCGCGCACCGCGCAGTCACGGAGTCCGTACGGTTGGTCTGTCGGCTCCTGGACGATGTCGACGTCGTCGGCCTGCAACCGTTCGAAGGTGCGGTCGAGGTCTTTGGTGGCCAACAGCAACGTGGCGTAGCTGCCCTTGGCCATCATCTCGGCGATCGTGCGCCGTTCGTCTTCGGTGATGCCCGGGTTGGCGGCCGGTGGGTTCAGGACGATCGAAGTGTCGGGCTGGTTCGGGGGGCCCACGGTGATCCAGCGCATCTTGCCCTTGCCGACGTCGAGGCGGACCTCGAAGCCGAGCGTGTCGCGATAGAACGCGAGCGAGGATTCCGGGTCGTCGTGCGGCAGGAAGCTCGAGTGAATCGTGATGTCCATGGGGTCAGGCTAGGTGCGGCCCAGTGACCGGTGCTTCTCGATTCCTGACCGGTCTGGTCACCTGTCTGGCCACGCACGGCGGCATTCCGGCCAGCGCGTCCACCGCCCGGCGCCGGTAGGTGCTCGGCGGCACGCCGACCAATTCGGTGAAGCGCGTGCTGAAGGTGCCGAGCGAGGAGCAACCGACGGCGAAGCACACGTCGGTGACGCTCAGGTCGCCGCGGCGCAGTAGCGCCATCGCGCGCTCGATGCGACGGGTCATCAGATAGGAGTACGGCGACTCGCCGTAAGCCCGGCGGAATTCGCGGCTCAGGTGGCCGGCGGACATGTGCACCTCGCGGGCGAGCGCCTCCACGTCGAGCGGGCGCGCGTACTCCCTGTCGATCCGGTCACGGACGCGCCTGAGCAGCGCGAGCGTCCGCAGCCGCGCGTGGTCGGATCCTGGGCGCACCTGTCCGCCCCTAAGCGCCGACCAACTCCGGATGGAACTTGGCGGCCATGCGGCGCAGCCCGTCCCGCCAGTCGACCGTCGTGCCCCCGATGAGTTCGTGCATCCGGTCACTGGTGGTGGGATTGCCGCGCAGCGCCTGCGCGCTCACCTCGAATACCGGCTCCTTGCCGACCAGTGAGCCCAGGTGGCCACACCACTGTTGAATGCTGACCGTCTGGTCGCCACACCAGTTGACCGTCGTGGCCGGGACCGACGCCACCTCGAGCAACTTCGGGATGGTCGCGATGATGTCGTCCTCGTGAATAGGGTTGTACTGCGCCGATTCACCAGGGGGGACCGGGATCGGGATGCCCGCCAGCATCATCTCCATGTGGTAGAACGGCCACCCGCCGTTGTCGCCATAGGGAACGTTGAGCCGGGCGATGGTGGTGGGCAACCCAAGAACCCGCGCCGTAGACCGGGCGACGACCTCCCCGGCGATCTTGGAGATGGAATAGGTGGGAAACAGGCACTTGTGGTTGTCGCCCAGGGCGGAGCTTTCGCTTCGGGGAAGTTCGTCCGGCGGGTCGTAGACGGCGGCGGAGGAACAGTGCAGGAAGGCCTTCGCGCCGCGGCAGTGCGCCATCAGCAGCCCGACCGATTCCGCGTTGGCCGCGAGATCCTTGTCCCAGTTCCCGCTCTTGGCCACCGCGAGGTTCAGGACGTACTCGAAATCGCTTGGCAGAGCTGTGAAGTCGCCGGCGGCCAAGTTGACCGTCTGGCAGTGAACGCCCGCTTTCTCCAGGCCTTCGCGTGCGGCCGGGTCGGTGAAGCGGGCGATGCCCCACACCTCGTTGTCGACCGCCAGCGCCCGCGCAATGGGGGTTGCGATTTGTCCGGTCGGGCCGGTGATCAGGATCTTCGAACCGCGCATGCGCTGATAGTAGGCGACGTTGCGACAACGCCCGGGCTTTCAGGGTTCATCGGGATGGGGGCCATCGCCGGGCCGATGAAAAGTGTGGGCAGCACCCCGCCGGCGCCCTTAGACTTGTTGCATCGCCCGGCTCAGCTGGTCCTTTGACGTACCGGCGCTGAACGCCCGCACAGGAGCAGTACGCACATGGAATCGATGTCCCATGACCCGGCCGCCGGTGCCATCGGGTTGCACGTCGTCGACATCGCCACCCGCGGTTTGACTTCCGGCGCGACGGCGTCGGCACCGGTGACCGCGCTGGTCCCCGCCGGGGCCGACGAGGTTTCGGCGCTGGCGGCGGCGGCGTTCGCCGCGGAGGGCGCCGCGATGCTGACGTTGAACACCGCGGCTCAGGAGGAGGTCGCCCGCACCGGCGTGGCCCTGACCGACATCGCCCGGATGTACACCCAGGTCGACGTCGAGGCGGCCGGTGCGTTGGACGTCAGCGGAGCCCGCATCGCCGGCCAGACCTTCGTCGGCCCGACCGGCGGCGGACTGCTGGGCGCAGAGGCGCCGGTCGCCGGCGGCCCGGTCCCCCGCACGCCGCCGCTGGCCAGCCCGGTCGCCGGAGTGCCGGTTGCCAACCCGTCACCGACGGTGCCGACCACCCCGCCGGTGACGCCGAGCCCAGTGGCGGCGATGCCCGGCGCGACCAACGCCGCGTCGACTTTGCTGGGCGCGGGCGCGGCCCCGCTGAGTTCGCTCGGCTCGGTGGCTCAGGGCGCGTCGGCCGGTAGCACCGCCGGACCGGGTCTGGCCTCGTCGCAGACCGGCGCCGAGGACGACGGCCGGCGCGACGAGCCGGGCGAACGCCTGGTGTAGGCGGGACCGTCAGCGGGTCACAACCCCGGCTGGTCCTCGATGATGCCGAGCCAGATCTGCGCGACGTCGATGGCGACCTTCTCGCTGATGAAGGCGTGCTGCGTGCCGGTGTAGATGTCGCGGAAGGCCCGCTCGAGCCGGCTGCCCTCCCGGATCGAACTGGTGCCCGCGACCAGGTGCGCCCACTCGGCGCAGCCGCGGGCCGTGTCGGTCGCGAAGACCGCCGCCACCCGCATATCCGCGCGCAGGGTGGGCGTCAGGTCCTCCCCCGCCGCGACCGCGGCCTCGGCGGTGGTGAACGCGTCGAGCACCAGCAGACGCGCGGCGCGCCAGGCCGCGCGATGGTGCGCCAGCCCTTTCTGGAAGGTCGGGCGGCTGGCCAACGACGCCATGTCGCTCATCCGGAACTTCGTCGCTGCCAGTTCCTGAACGTCGTCCAGCATGCTCTTGGCGACGCCGAGCGCCCAGGACGCGTGACCGGCTGCGGTGACCGGCATCAGCCCCATCCGGGTGGCCGGCGAAGCCCCCCGGTGCGGCTGACGCACGAAGAGCTCGAAGGTGCGGCTCGCCGGGACGAACACCTCTTGGGCGCTGTAGTCGTATGAGCCAGTCCCCTTGAGTCCCTGCACGAACCAGCCGTCGTTGAAGCTGATCTGATCCCGGGGAATCACCGCGACCCGCATCTCGGGGAAGCCCTCACTGATCCAGCGCATTTCGCCGTCGTCCATCGGGAGGAACCCGGCGGCGACGTACTGGGAGTGCCCGATGCCCGAGCCGAAATTCCACGACCCGCTCACCAGGTAGCCGCCGTCGACGGCGGCCCCTTGCCCGTTGGGAAAGAACTGGCCGCCCATCGTGACACGGTTGTCGTGTGCGGTGAACACCTCGGCGAAGCCCTCGTCGGGCAGGTATGCCGCCGCGGCGAACGAGGATGGCAGGTTGGCGATGCCCACCCAACCGAAAGAGCCATCCTGCCAAGCCATTTCGATCCACGTCTCGATCATTTCGGTGAACGAGGGCTCGACCCCGCCGGCCTCGGCCGGGTTGAACGCGGACATCAGCCCGGTCGCCCACATCTCGTCGACGATCGCCGGGGTCAGCGTGCGCGCCCGTTCGGATTCGGCGGCCTCGGCGAGCACCAGCTCGCGCATGCCGCGGGCCAGTGAGACGACCCGGTCATCGGTGTCGGCTATCGAGGTCATTCACCTGTCCCATCGTCGCGACGGCATCACCTGGTGACCGTACCAACCGCTCAGAGTCGAAAAGAATGAAATTCGCGGGTGAGCGCGAGCGCGCGCGATCGGTCGCCCTAGCGTAGGGAGCGTGCGGTGGATCGTGGACGGGATGAACGTGATCGGGAGCCGCCCGGACGGTTGGTGGAAGGACCGCGCCCGCGCCATGGCCGCGTTGGTCGACAGCCTCGACCGCTGGGCCGCCGCCCAGGGGGACGACGTGACGGTCGTGTTCGAGCGGCCGCCCTCGACGGCCATCCCCGCGTCCGTGGTCGAGATCGCCTACGCGCCCAGGGCGGCCGCCAACTCGGCCGACGACGAAATCGTCCGTCGCCTCCGCGCCGACCCCCGTCCGCGCGACGTACGCGTGGTGACGTCGGACAAGGGGCTGAGCGAACGCGTGCTGAGCCTGGGTGCGTCCGTGCACCCCGCCGCCGGCTTCCGTGACCTCATCGATCCGAGGGGAACATGAACACGACGACCAATCGGGTCTGCGGGTTGGCGCGGATCGACATCCCGATCATCCAGGCGCCGATGACGTACATCGCGGGCGCCCGGCTGGCCGCGGCGGTGTCCAACGCCGGGGCGCTGGGCATCATCGAGACCACCTCCGAGCAGGGCCGAGCCGATCTGCGGCGCGTGCGCGACCTCACCGACCGGCCGGTGGGCGCGAACATCGCGCTGATCATGAACCGCGACCCGGCCACCGTGGATCTGCTGGTGGACAACGACATTCGCTTCGTCACCACGTCCGCGGGCGATCCGGGACTGTTCACCGGCCGGCTCCACGATGCCGGCATCACCGTCTTCCATGTGGTGGGCACCCTCGCGGCGGCGCGCAAGGCCGTCGACGCCGGAGTGGACGGGCTGGTGGTCGAGGGTGTCGAGGGCGGCGGGTTCAAGAACCGATTCGGCGCGTCGACGATGGTGCTGCTGCCTTTGGTCGCGGCGCACGTCGACGTGCCGATCGTGGCCGCGGGCGGGATCTGCGACGCACGTTCGATGGCCGCCGCGTTCGTTCTGGGCGCCGAAGGCGTGCAGATGGGCACCCGGCTGCTCGCCTCGGCGGATTCCCCGGTGCACACCAACCTCAGGCGGGCGGTCGTCGCGGCCGACGAGACGGCCACCGTGCTACTACCCCTCGACGGCAAACGCATGATGCGCGTCATCCGGACGGCGGCCGCCGAGAGGCTCGACGCCGCAACGTCTTCCGGCGAGGGCGCCGCGGCGCTGCAGCGGGTGCAGCGGCTCTACTTCGACGGCGACATGGACGCCAGTGTCGCCAACACCGGTCAGGTCGCCGGACGGATTTCGGACCTCCCCCCGGCCGCCGACATCATCGAGCGGATGTGGGTGGGGTGTCGCGAAGTGCTGGCGGACACCGCGGGCCGGCTGGGGCAGCCGGGGCCTAGCTCGGGCGGCTCCTGACGTCGAAGACGACTTGTTCGCCCTCGACTTTGGTGATGCGCATGTGCGCGGTGTAGGGCTTGCCCTCCGGGCCGGTGAAGTGGCAGTCGAACTCCTGGCCGACCTTGGCTTCGACGCCCGACGGACAGTTCACGTCGGCCGGGTGGAATCCGGTTTGGCTCGAGACGACGTCGACGACGGATTTTGCCGCGCCGTCGGGTTTCACCGTCGTTTTCGTGCCGCACCCGGTGAGCTGCAGGCTCACCACGCCCACCAGCACCCCAGCGATAACACCGAACTTGCCGCCATTCACCGCCGGTACTCCTTTGCCGCCGAGCGTTCCACCGCCCGTCCGGCGGAACGGCCAGGCTAACACGGAAGCCGCACGATGGGACAGCTCAACGCGGCGAACGTCAGCACGTCGCAAACAGGCGAGTGGTGCGGACGGCCGCCGCTGAACGGCTTAGCTGGGTCAGCCCGCCGCGGCCAGCGCCGCGTCGTAGTCCGGCTCCTGGGCGATCTCCGGGACCAACTCGGTGTAGGTGACCTTGCCGTCGGGGCCGACCACCACGATGGCCCGCGCCAGCAGGCCGGCCATCGGGCCGTCGTTGATGGTGACGCCGTAGTCCTCGCCGAAGCTGCTGCGGAACGCCGAACCCGTCTTCACGTTGTCGATGCCCTCCGCCCCACAGAACCGGGCGAACGCGAACGGCAGGTCTTTGGACACGCACACCACCGTGGCGCCGCTGGCGGCCGCGCGCTCGTTGAAGGTCCGGACGCTGGTCGCGCAGACCGGGGTGTCCACAGACGGGAAGATGTTGAGCACCAAGGCCTTACCGCCGAGCTGGTCGCTACTGACCTCCGCCAGGTCGCCGCCCGTCAGGTTGAAGGCCGGCGCCGGGGATCCGACGGTAGGCAGCTCGCCGACGGTGTTGATCGGGTTTCCACGCAACGTTATCTGTGCCATGTCGCACAGTCTGCCAAGCCCGCCGCGGACCCGACGGGTCAGGTCCCGTGTCCTAATTGGTGGGGTGCGCGGCGTAGACGACATCCCGGGGTGTGCCGAACACTTAGATGCATGACTCGCAAGGTGGTCATCGCCGGTTTTCCCGGCGTACAGGCGCTCGACGTGGTGGGACCGCACGAGGTCTTCACCGGCGCGTCGCTGCTCACCGGGGGCGGGTACGAGGTCGCACTGGCCTCCATCGACGGTCAGGCCGTCACCACCCCGACGGGACTGGCCTTCGTCGCGGCGCCGCTGCCGGACCCGGGCGAACCCGTCGACACGGTGGTGCTGCCCGGCGGCGGCGGTGTCGACGCCGCGCGGTCGGACGCCGAGCTGATCGGCTGGATCAAGGCCGTCGCCGCGACCGCCCGCCGCGTGGTCACGGTCTGCACGGGCGCGTTCCTGGCGGCCGAGGCCGGGCTTCTGGACGGGCAGCGGGTGACCACGCACTGGGCCTTCGCCGGTCGGCTGGCCCGCGAGTTCCCCGCGATCGACGTGGACGCCGATCCGATCTTCGTCCGCAGCTCGGAAACCGTGTGGACCGCAGCGGGTGTCACCGCGGGCATCGACCTGGCGCTCTCGCTGGTGGAGGACGACCATGGCACCGAGGTCGCGCAGACCGTCGCGCGCTGGCTGGTGCTGTATCTGCGCCGTCCCGGCGGGCAGACGCAGTTCGCGGCGCCGGTATGGATGCCGCGGGCCAAACGCAATTCGATCCGCACCGTGCAGGAGGCCATCGAGGCCGAGCCTGGCGGCGAGCACAGCATCGACGAGCTGGCCCGTCGCGCGGCGATGAGCCCCCGGCACTTCACCCGCGTGTTCACCGCCGAGGTCGGCGAGGCGCCCGGCCAGTACGTCGAGCGGATTCGCACCGAAGCCGCGCGCCGGCAGTTGGAGGAGACCGACGACACCGTCGTCGCGATCGCCACCCGCTGCGGGTTCGGCACCGCGGAAACCATGCGGCGCAACTTCCTTCGCCGGGTCGGCATTCCGCCGGACCAATACCGCAAGGCCTTCGCCTGAAAGGAAAGGACGACACCCATGACCCAAATCGCGATCGTGACCTATCCGGGCTTCACCGCGCTCGACATGATCGGCCCGTACGAGGTGCTGCGCAACCTGCCGGACGCCGAAGTGCGGTTCGTCTGGCACGAGGCGGGGCCGATCACCGCCGACTCCGGTGTGCTGGTCATCGGGGCCACCCACTCCCTGGCCGAAACCCCTTCGCCCGACGTGGTTCTCGTGCCGGGTGGCCCGTCGACGCCGGTGCATGCGCGCGATGAGGCGTTGCTGGACTGGCTGCGCAGGGCGCACCGAAGCGCTGCGTGGATGACGTCGGTGTGCTCGGGGTCGGTCATCCTGGCGGCCGCCGGCCTCCTCGAGGGCCGCCGCGCGACGTCGCACTGGCTGACCGTCCCGGCGTTGAAGGCGTTCGGTGCGGTGCCAGTGGGCGACGAACGGATCGTGCACCAGGGCAACGTCGTCACGTGTGCGGGAGTGTCGGCGGGACTCGACCTGGCGCTGTGGCTCGCCGCCGAGATCGGCGGCGAGGGCCGCGCCAAGGCGATCCAGCTGGCGATCGAATACGACCCGCAGCCGCCGTTCGACTCCGGCCATCTGTCGAAGGCGTCGGCGACCACCAAGGCGGCGGCCACCGCGCTGCTGTCCCGGGAGAGTGTGAAGCCGGCCAACATGAAGGCCGCCACGATGCTGGCGTGGGAGCAGGCACTGGCGGCCGTTCGGTCGCGGCGGCGGGTGCGACAGCCGGTGACGAGTTAGTCCGATGGTGGCGACACGTCCCCCGGCTTCGCGGGGGACGGGCCGCCACTAGCCTGGCTGGAGGATCTCGTCTGACGCGAGCTGTCCCCCGGCCTGCAGCCAAGCCGTCACCACGCCGGGCGCGTCCCGGTTCGGGTTGTAGATGTCCTCCTCGCTGGAGAACAGGCCGTTTCCGGCGTAGACCAGCCGCGTCCAGTTCGGGAACCAGAACGGCTCACCATTCGGATCCGTCGGGTGGTCGAGCAGGTTCTTGATCATCACCACGACGGCGTCGTTCTCCTCGTCGTGGGCAGTCCAGTCGGACGGAAATCGCATGTGCGGGAACGGCGCCATGACGGCCACGATCCAGTCCCGCACCGCCTCGCGGCCGTGAAACACTCCGTAGTGATGTTCGGTGTAGACGACATCCTCGGTGAAGAGATCGGCGAAGGGTCGCCAGTCGCCCGAGGCGCTGCACCCCTCCACCACCCGCGTGTAGTTCTCGACCGCTTGCTCGATTTCTGCCCTGGTGAATTTGCCCATGGCGGACACACTAGAACTTGTTTCGGTTATAGGTCGCTCGTCTGGATAGGGATCTCGCATGAACGTCTTGAAGTTGTTTGATCTCCGCGGCAAACGGGCGTTGGTGACGGGGGCGTCCAGCGGCATCGGCAAGAAAGTGGCGCAGGCCTATCTGCAGGCCGGCGCCGACGTGGCCATCGCCGCGCGGCGTGCCGACGCTTTGGACGAGGTGGCCCGCGAGATCGCGGCGGACGGCGAGGGCAGGGTGGTGCCCATCCCGTGCGACGTGACCCGGCCCGATCAGGTGACCGCGCTGCTGGACCGGGTGACCGCGGAGCTGGGCGGGATCGACGTCGCCGTTTGCAACGCCGGCATCATCACCGTGACACCGGTGCTGGAGATGTCCCCGGAAGAGTTCGAACGCATCCAAAGCACCAATGTCACCGGCGTTTTCCTCACTGCCCAGGCGGCCGCCAGGGCGATGGTCCGACAGGGTCAGGGCGGCAGCATCATCACCACGGCCTCGATGTCGGGCCACATCATCAACATCCCGCAGCAGGTCGGCCACTACTGCACGTCGAAGGCGGCGGTGATTCACCTGGCCAAGGCGATGGCTGTGGAGTTGGCGCCGCACAACATCCGGGTCAACAGCGTCAGCCCGGGCTACATCCTCACCGAGCTCGTGGAGCCGATGACGGAATATCACCGGCTGTGGGAGCCGAAGATTCCGCTCGGGCGGATCGGCCGCCCCGAGGAACTCACCGGCCTCTACGTTTACCTGGCCGGCGAGGCCTCCAGCTACATGACCGGATCCGACCTCGTGATCGACGGCGGGTACACCTGCCCGTAGGTCACGCGACGACGACGCGGCGGCCGAAACGGGTTCGCACACCCGGCGAGAACAGCGCGCGCAAGCGCTCGCCGGCGGGCCGCACCATGCTGGCCGCCACCAGCTCGTCGTCCAGCTCGACGACCTCGGCGGCGCACAACGGCCAGGGTTCGTGTTCGTTAGGTACCCACCAGGTTCGCCCGGCCCAGCGGGTGTGTGCGCCCCACCGGGCGGTGAGCCAGACCTCGAGCGGCGTCGGGTCCACCGGGGCGCCGACGGTGACCTCGACGCGGCTGCGCAGTCCGCGCCGCGGCCATCGGCGCACGCTGTGGTACGTGACGCGGTCGCCGCGCCGGCTTGTCCGCATCCTCGCCCAGGTGTAGGGCACGCCGAGGCCGGCCCGGACGACCGGGACGACCGCCAGCCGCGTCGTTTCCAGCGACCGGAACAGCACCCCGTGCCGGCCGGAGTCGTCGACGGAATAGAGCCGTACGTTGGTCTCCGGGAAGCGGCCGAAGTACGGAAGCGGAAGGGAGGAGCCGACTTTGGTGCTGTCCATGACGAACGGAACCAGCCCGACGTAGGTCATCCCGTCGGCGAAGACGTCGGGGCGGGTGCCGGGCGGATACATCGTTTCGACGGTGGCGGGCCGGACCGGCCAGTGGATGAACGTCAGGTCCCGCCACCGCTGGTCGAACGTGACAGGGCCGCGAAGCGGTGGTGGTGTGACCGCGAATCCCGCGAGGGGTTGGCTGCCGCCGGGCTCGGCGACCGGCGGGCCGGGCACCGTGGTCATCCCTCCAGCTCCCCGAAGACCCTGCGTTCGATGCCGGCTTGGGTGGTGGCCGGCAACACGACGAGTCCTTCGAGTTCCTGACGCGCCAACTCGTAGGCGCGCCGGCGTTCCTGCGGTGCCGCGGCGGAGTCCGACGCGACCCGCAGCAGGTTCTGCGCGCGCGCAATTCGCTGCTGGTCCGCGCGGGAGAAGTCGCTGCGCCGCCTGCGCATCGCTTCCGTCTCCGCGGTGTTGAAGGCGGTCACGTAATCCTCGACGGCGGTCCGGTATTGCGCGGCGGCCTCCCGGTCGTCGAGGAGATCTTCGGCTTTGCCGGGGCGCAGGAAATCGGCCCGCAGCTTGGCTTTGTGGAACGCGACCGTCAACGGATCGCGCATGTCGGTCATGAGCGGGAAATCCAGGAGCTTGGCGACGTCGAGTTCATAGTCGAGCCATCGCGTGTCGGTGCGGCTGTGCTCTTCGAGGACGCGGCGCAGCGACCGCCACTGGGCGACGTGGTTGTCGCCGGTGTCCGGTGGCGTCTCCGGCCGGTCGGCGACCGGCGGTGGCTCGGCCCGGCGCCGGTTGGCGCCGAACGAGCGGGCCACGGCGACGGCGGCACCCACCAGGGGCAGGACCACGATCAACAGCTCCGCCAGCCGGATGAGCAAACCCACACGGCCAGGATGCCATCACTGTCGTCGTCACGTCTGCGGTCGCACGCCGAGGACGTCGCGAAACAGCGCCTGCCGCAACGCGAGTTCGCGCGGGTCGCTCCAGAGGTGAAACCCCAGCCGGTTCATCACGTAGGCGAACCCGACGCCGGTGTCCGGGTCGGCGCAGCCGAATGACCCACCGAAGCCCGGAGTTCCGAAAGCCCTGCCCGATGATCCGAATTCGAAGTGGGGCACGGGTTTACAGAAACCGAGGGAATACGCCACGTCGACGTTCATCACCTTGTCGCGAATGCCCCGGCTGGGCGGGAGCGCCGGCGCCGCGAGCGCCTCGACGGTATCCCCGCCCAAGCCGAGTTCGGCGCCCCCGGTGGCCGCGCTCCCGTACATGCGCGCAACCGCCCGGGCGGTGCCGATGCCGTTGGCGGAGGGGATCTCGACCGCCCGAACGTCCTCGCGGTTGTAGTCGCCGTTGAACGGGTTGACGCCGCGAGGCACCGCGATCATGCGGGCCGTCAGTCCGACGGGGTTCAGCGAGGCGCCCACGAACCCGGGCGGCATCACGTTCAGGTGCAGCAGCGATTCGGCGCGCACCCAGTGGTGGACGTGCGCGACCCGCTCGCGGTCGACCGAATCCGGCAGGCCGATGTGGAGGTCGAGCCCGAGCGGCCGGACGATCTCGTCGGCCATGAAACGGCCCAGCGTGCGGCCGGCCGGGTCCGTCCGTCGGATCAGCTCGGATTCGTACCAGCCCAGCGTGATCCCGTGGTAGCCGTGCCGCGAACCAGGTCGCCACGCCGGTGCCTGGGCCGCCAGCATGGGCGAGAGCCTGGCCGGATCGGCTACGTCGGCCAGCGTCGGCTTCGGCTTGAGCGCGCAGACCCCGGCCTGGTGCCCCAGGAGCTGGCGGACGGTCACATCGCCCTTGCCCGCCTGCGCGAACTCCGGCCAGTAGTCGGCGACCTTGGCGTCGTAGGAGATGAGCCCGCGGGAAACCGCGACGGCCACGACCAGGGCGGCAACACCTTTGGTCGTGGAGAACATGTTGACCATGGTGTCGGGCTGCCACGGTTGTTTCGCCAACCCGTTGCGGTAGCCGCCCCACAGGTCGACGACCTTGACCCCGTCGCGGTAGACGGCGACGGCCGCGCCCACCTCCGCGCCGTCGCGGAAACTCGCGCGAAAGGCGTCGGCCACCTTTCCGTAGCCGGCCTCCACGTCGCCGCCGATCAGGTCAGCGGGCACCGCAACCTTGAGAACCATTGTCCTGCCTCCGAAAGGGAGACTAAGTCAGCCGCGGCGGCCGGGGCCGTTTTTCGGGCCGTCCGCCCGGGTCAGTGTGCGCCCAGGCCGCCGCTCAGGTATTGGGCGCGGCAGGCCCGGCGCGCCAGCTTGCCGCTGGTGGTGCGCGGGATGGCGCCGGCGGGCAGGAAACACACGTCGGCGACCGGCAGCCCGTGGCGGCGCGAAACGGCGGCCCGGATCGCCTCGATGGCCGGCTGCGGATCGGCCCTGCTGGTGCCCGTCGCCCGCTCGGCGATGACCACCAGCTGTTGATCGGAGTCTCCGGCCGGGACGGCGAAAGCCGTCACGTATCCGCGCCGGACGATCGGGGAAGCTTCGGCGACGGTCGCCTCGATGTGCTGCGGGTAGTGGTTGCGGCCGGCGACGGTGATCGTGTCGGCGATCCGGCCGGTGACGTACAGCTCGCCGTCGAGATAGGTGCCCAGGTCCCCGGTCCGCAGCCACGCGCCGTCGACGGCGGATCCCGCCGCGTGACTGCCCTCGGCCAACCGGCAGTGCAGCCGACCGCCGAACGCTCGCCGGGTGTCCTCGGCCAGCCCCCAGTAGCCGCGACCGACGTTGTTGCCCTGCACCCAGATTTCGCCGACGTGACCGTCGGGCAGTTCGGTCCCGCCGTCCGGGTCGACGATGACGGCCCACTCGCTGCGGCCCACCTGGCCGCAGGACACCTGCGCGACGGCCTCCGGGGCGTCGGCCGGCACCCGTACCGCGCGGCCGGCGCCCAGCTCCGCGCGGTCGAAATACGCGGCCGTCGCCTCCGCTTCGGGCGCGATGGTCGCGACGAACAGCGTGGCCTCCGCGATGCCGTAGGAAGGCTTGAACGCCGTCGGCGGCAGGCCGTATGGGGCGAACGTCTTGTTGAAGGCGTTGATCGCATCGATGCTGACCGGTTCGGATCCGATGATCAGCACCACGTTGCTCAGGTCGACGGCGTCACCCGGCGCGGGCAGCCCCCGCTGGGCCGTCCATTCGTAGGCGAAGTTCGGCGCCGCGGTGACGGCCCGGCCCGCCTCGGCCGACAGGGCTTTGATCCAGCGCTGCGGCCTGCGCACGAACGCCGCGGGCGACATCAGCGTGGAGTGCCCCCCGTACACCGCGGGGAAGCCGATCATCGACAGTCCCATGTCGTGGTACAGCGGCAGCCAGCTGACACCGTGGGTGTTGCGGTCCAACAGGTCGATCGAAAGGATCATCTGCACGAGGTTGGTGCCCACCGCCCGGTGCGTGATCTCGACGCCGACCGGGGGCCGCGTCGAGCCCGACGTGTATTGCAGATGCGAGACGTCGTCGTGGCGCAGCTCGGTGGGGGTGAACGAGTCCCGCGCCGAGTCGGGTATTTCGTCGATGACGATGACCCGCGGCCGCTGCAGCTGCGGGAGCGTGCCCAGAAATTCCTCGACCGCTCCCCTGGCCGCCGCCGTCGTCAGCACGGCGGTCGGCCGCGAATCGCGCAGGGCCGTGTCCAGACGTTCGGCGTGGCCGGGCAACTCGGGCGCGAACAGTGGCACCGCGATAGTGCCGGCCTTGATCGCCGCGTAGAAGCCCGTCACGTAGTCCAGGCTCTGCGGCGCCAGGACGGCGACCCGTTCGCCAGGGCCGGCGGCTTGCTGGACCCGCGCGCCGATCGCTTCCAGCCGCACGCCGAACTGGTTCCACGTCACCTCTTCGGCCACGCCGTCGGCGGAGCGGTTGTAGTCCAGGAAGCGGTATGCCACCGCGTCACCGACGTTGGCGATGTTGCGGTCGATGAGGGAGATGAGCGTGACGTCCGCCGGGGGCATGATGTTGCCCTCGGCATCCAGACAGTCCTCGATCTTGAGCATGCCGGGGACACCTGGGGCGTGCTGCCCGGAACCGAACTCCATGGACCCCACTGTAGGCAAGGCGGCGCGGCAACCCGTCGTGCCGCGACCGTGACGATCGGCACGGCGGCTCGCGAAGGGTGTTGTCTGCGAATCGAATCCGTCAGCTACATCCAGAGCTTCGCCAGCGCCTCGGCGAGGGCCTCCGGATCCTGTTTGTCGGTGTTGCAGGTGATGGCCACCGACGTCGCCCGGTCCTTGCTGACCCGGAAAGCCGTGACGAATCCGCCCCACGAACCATTGTGATCGAGTGCGCCGTTGGCCAGCAGGTAGATCCCGGCGCCGTAGCGGTCCCCGCCGCCCGGTTCGGTGGGCACGGCTCCGGCCAGTTGGGCACGGAGGAGCGCGGGACCGCCCACGCGGCCGGTGCGGTAGTTGTCCGCCCAGCGGACCAGTTCGCTGGGTGTGGTCTGAATGCCGCCGTCACCGACCTGCCCCCAGCCGGACGCGACCGCGTTGCCGTCCTTGTCGTAGCCGACAGCCTTCCCGGGAATCGGCCCGGTGGGATCGACGACCATGTTCAGCCCGAGGGGGCGAAAGATGTGGCCGGAGAGGAATTCCGCCAACGGTTCGCCCGAAGCGCGGTGCACGATCTCGCCGAGCAGCAGGTAATTGGAGTTGGAGTATTCGAATCGCGAACCGGGCGGGAACTCGAGCTGGTCGACGCCCGCCAGCGCCCGCAGGGCCTGATCCTCGGTCGTGCGGTCGCCGACCTGGGCGCCCTGCGCCTCGAGCAAGCCGACGTAGTCGGGAATTCCGCTCGTCTGGTGCATCAGCTGCTCGAGGGTGACGGTGTTCGCCCACGCCGGCAGCTCGGGCGCGTGCCGGGAAACGGGGTCGCCCAGCGTCAGCTGACCGGCGGCGACCAGCAGCAGCACCGCTCCGGCGGTGAATTGCTTGGACACCGACGCGATGTCGAACACCGTGTCGGGTGTGATGGCCTCGTGCGTCGAGACGTCCGCCAGGCCGCGCACCCCGGTCCAGACGACTTTGCCCTCGACACCCGCGGCGGCCGAGCACCCCGGATCGCGTGCGCCGATTGCGTCGTCGAGCACCCGTTGACTGCGGACGTGGGCGTCGGCGCGGCCGGTGGTGGAGGTGGCGCGGACGCCGTCGTGGCCGCCGCCGCACCCGCCGAGCAACAACGTGACGGCAAACATCAACAACGCCTGCCGCATTCGCCGATTGTAGGCACCACCCGATCGACGGCCGGGTGCTTTCGCCGCGCCGCCGGCGGAGGGGCCGGCGAACCCCGTCCGGCGGGGGCGCTGCGCGGGCGGTAGCCTACGCGCGAACGGCCGCCAGGGTCGGCGTTGGATCTCCCGGGGAGTGGGTCATGTCAGGCAGGACGTATTCGTTCGAGGTCACCCGCACCAGCACCGCGCCCGCGGCGACGCTGTTTCGACTCGTGACCGACGGCGCGAACTGGTCGAAATGGGCCAAGCCCATCGTCGTCCATTCGAGTTGGGCGCGGCAGGGTGATCCCGCGCCGGGCGGGATCGGGGCGGTCCGCAAGCTCGGGATGTGGCCGGTGCTCGTGCAGGAGGAAACCGTCGAATACGAGCAGGACCGGCGGCATGTCTACAAGCTGATCGCGCCGTCCAACCCGATCAAGGATTACGTCAGCGAGGTGGTCCTCACGCCGAACCCGGCCGGCGGCACCGACATCCGCTGGACCGGCTCGTTCGTCGAGGGAGTCCGTGGCACGGGTCCGGCGATGCGGGCCGCCATGGGCGGCGCGGTCCGGTATTTCGCGCGTCGGCTGGTGGAGACGGCCGAGCGCGAGTCGACCGGCCAGCGCTAGCCGCGCCCGCGTCCACGGCAGACGCTACGGGTTGTTGGCCTGCTGCTCGTCGAGCTGCGCCTGCTGCATGCTCTGTTCGAACTGCTGCTGCGCCTGTTCGTTTTGCTGTTCGGCCTGCTGCATGGACTGCTGCAGCTGCTGCTGAGCGAGCTGCTGTTGCAGCTGGGCTTCGTCGTCGTCGTCATCGGCGGCGAAACCGTTCCCGCCGGACGGGTTGGGCGGTGCCTGTGGGAATGCCGCCACGTCCGTCGGGCGCGCCGATGCCTGCGCCGCGTCGAACGTGGTGAGGAGAGCGACGGCCGCGGCCGCCGCGAAGACGAGCTGCGCGATGTGTCTCCGCGGGTGGTGAGGGGTTCCGGTGGTCATCCCTCAGTTGTGCGCCGAAACCCTAGCTGCCACCTGGGAAGCGGCTGTCGCCGGAGTATGAAGCCTCCGAATCGCTACTTCGAGTCGACCTCGTCCTGGTACTTCTTCGTCATGTGCGCGACCGCATCCAACTGAGATTGCGCGAGGCTGTCCCGGGCCTGTCCGGCGCGCGCGGCGGCGTCCAGGGTCGGCTGCGCCTGGCCCTGGAAATGCGGCATCACTTCGGCGGCGAACAATTCGGCGGACCGTCTGGTGGCGGCGGGGTTGGCCCACTCGTGGCCCATCTGCAGCATGCAGCCGAATCCGCCGGATTGATCCCACAGCCGCTGGACCTGTTCCCGTGCCCGCTCCGGCGTGCCGATCACGCCCGCCCCGTTGTCGTTGATGACGTCGATCATCTCGTCGAGCTGCTCACCGGGCATCGTCATTTGCGGGAAGGCGGCCACCTTCTGGAAGTAGCGGAACCACGGCTCGATGCCGAACTTGACCTCTTCGCGCGCCTGCTTCTCCGTTTCGGCGAGGTGGAACAGGCCGACCAGGCTCCAGTTCTTGCGGTCGACCTGCGTCCCGAATACCGCCGCGCGCTCCTCGACGATGCCCCAGTGATAGGACAGCGCGTTGAAACCCTCGACGGTCAGCGTCGCGCCGATGGACAGCAACCCGATGCCGTGCTTGCCGGCCAGCCGCGCGCCCGTCGGTGACGCGACCGCGGCCACCGACAGCGGGATCCCGCCGTCGGAATAGGGGGCGAGCTGCAACTTGGCGTCGAACAGTTGGTGCGTGGCCGTCTTGGCGCTCACGGTTTCGCCCGCGAGCAGGCGGACAACGATGTCGAGGTTCGTTTCGAGCAGCTCGCGCGTGTCGGTCGGGGTGAGTCCGATCATCGACGAGTCGCTGGGCAGGGAGCCCGGCCCCACGCCGCCGATGATCCGGCCGTAGGTGAGGTGATCCAGCAGCATCAGCCGGTCGGCGACCCAGAGCGGGTTGTGGTACGAGAGGGAAATGACCCCGGTGCCAAAGCGAATCCGCTTGGCGCGCTCGGCCGCCGCGGCGATGAAAACCTCTGGCGAGCTGATGATCTCGCTACCCGCCGAATGGTGTTCACCCAGCCACACTTCGTCGAAGCCGAGGGCGTCGAGGTGCTCGATGAAGGCGAGGTCACGCTGCAGCGCAAGCGTCGGATTCGTGCCCGCCCGATGGAACGGCGCGATGAAGTATCCAAACCTGAGCTTCGCCATCGAAGTCCCCTTGCAGCCGAGTAGGCCAGAACCATAACTCGAATGCGGACTCCCGCCTAGGCCGTCACGCCAGAAAGCCAGGTGGGCGAGAGGTTTTCAGCCGGCGGGGCCAGGTGATCCCGGCCCCGCCGACTAGGCGAGCAAGTTCGTGTTGTCGGGGGGTCAGCGCTCAGCGACGTGTCAGTAGCCGCCGCAGACGTTCCCGACGCAACCGCCACCGCCACCCGGGCCGCCGCCGCCACCCCCGACACCGGGGATGCTGCCGCCACCGCCGCCGGGGCCGCCGCCACCCGTCGGACCGCCGGGGACGCCGCCGCCACCGCCGCCCGGGCCGCCGCCACCCGTCGGACCGCCGGGGACGCCGCCGCCACCGCCGCCGGGGCCCCCACCGCCCGTGGGGCCGCCCGTGGTGCCGCCGCCACCTCCCGGGGTGGACGGGGCCACGGTGGACGACGGCGTGGTCGTGGGCGTGGTCGTGGTGCTGTTCGTCCCCTTGTTGCCGCCGCCGCATCCGACCGCGAGCACGAGCATGGCCGCGCCACCGAAGAGCGCGACCGAGTTTCTGGCTGCAGATCTCATCTGGAAGTCCCCAATCCCCACTTGCACCACGGCAACTGGTCCACTTCTCCTTACCCCGGCACACGGCCGGGCAAACGGGTCGCGGCGCGGGGGCTCCAACCCGCGGAGACGCCGATGGCCCATCACCGGGATGGGCCATCGGAGAAAAGGAGTTCGGGTTAGCAGTCGAGACCGGACACGCAGCCCGCCAGGGTGGCCGGGTGGGCACCGGACGCGACCGTCGGTGCCGCCGTGATCCCGGATGTCGCGTGCGTCGCCGCGCCGGCGGTCGGGCTGACGCCGAAACCGCCGAATCCGACCGCCAGGGCCACCGCGGCCATCCCGCCGAACACCGCAACCGCCGTCCTCATCTGCGCCTTCATCAGCCACTCCCTTCCCTTTGTGCGCGTCCGGGGGGTGGCGCGCATCCATTCCCAAATTCTACACCTGTGCAACTGTTGCTCCAGACAGGTTTTTGCCGTCACCCATGCGCGGTGCACCCCGTTGGCCGCCATTAGCGGTAAGGGCTGAGGAAACGGGACTTGGCGTGACGAGACGCTTGCGCGGAACCGGGGCGCGTTAGGAGCCGATGGCCCATCTCGGGCTAATGGACCATCGGCGAGTCAAATCGTATCCGCGGACAACTGTTGCTATGCGGGATTCTGGTTATGCGCCGGTAAGAAACTTTCTTATTCGTAAATTGGATAGTCCGCTCGCGGCATGACGCCAATGCCCCGCTCTGAGCGATGGCGTAGGCAGAACTCGAGCGAACCGCGGTTCGCTCGAGGGCCGCTCCTTAGTCTTCCTTGGTGATCAGCTTCCGTAGCGCCACGCGATCGGGCTTCAGCAACTCCTCGATGCGCGGACGGTTCACCTCGGCGACGATGATCTCGCCGACCTCCTGGTTCACCTCGGTGAAGATGCCGTGGGACTTCATCTTCGACGTTTGATACTGATTGTCCTCGGTCGGCGTCACGTAATACACCGCGTCGGCCTTGAAGCGGTGCACCAGCCATAGGTGAATCAGCGTCATCAACCGCTTCTGGCGCAGCTTTTCGGCGAACGTGTTCTGGTCGCGCACCGTGAGGATGCTGCGGCCGTGCCGATCCTTGATCGGGTCGAACACGACGTTGGCCAGCTGCTCGTCCCCGTTTCCGTGGATCCCCAGCACCAATACGTCCGAGCCGGGCCGGCGCGGCCGCAGCTGCACGCGCAGCTTCTCGCCGAGCTGGTAGTGCTCGCTCCACAGCGCCAGCCACTCCTCCAGCAGCTTCTTGGGCACCTCCGTCTGCACGAGGTGCTGGTGCTGGGTCGAACCCTTGCCCATCGCCTTGGTGGTCGCGGTCCGGCCCGAGGACGCCTGCAGCGCCGCATCGCTGCGCGGCCCGCCGACCAGCGTCTGCGGCGTGCGATACGGCGACTCCACCAGGCGCATCTTGCGCTGCAGGCGAGCCAGCGCCAGCATGCCGTCCTGCCTCAGGGACGCCGCGAACTCCTCGGCGGCGACGCCGTCGATCTGGTGGCCGCCGTAGGTGATGAAGTTGAAGACGAAGCCCATCTTGCCGAGCTCCTCGGGGAAGCGCTTCATCTCCTCATCGGTCATGCCGGTGGTGTCCCAGTTGAACGACGGGGACAGGTTGTAGGCCAGCATCTGCTCGGGGAACTCGGCGTGGATCGCCTCGGCGAACTGCCGGGCGTCGGCGAGATCGGCCGTCTTGGTCTCCATCCAGAGCACGTCGGCGAACGGCGCCGCGGCCAGCGACTTGGCGATCGCATAGGGGATGCCGCCGCGGATCTGGTAGTAGCCCTCCGGCGTCTTCGCCAGCTCGCAGTCCCACGGCGGGTCGACGCCCAGCTGCTTCGCCTTCTCCCGTGCGGCGTAGAGCGACGCGCGCTGCGCGAATTGCCGCCAATCCGCCGGGCTCATGCCCACCGGCTCGTCCTCTTCGCTCTCGCTGAATTCGAGCACCTCCGCGACGGCCTCGCCGTAGGTCATCAGGCCGGCGTCGTCCTCCCAGGCCGCCACGAACCGCGACTCGACCTGGTCGAAGAGGTCGTCGATCGAACCCTGCCCGTCTTCGCGCCGGGCGTTGACGGCCTCGGAGATCAGTCCCTGGATGCCCTGGCGTTCCAGCCACGCGCTGGCCGCGGCGTACTCCGAATCCGCCAGGGCGTAGAGGAGATGGCCGTTGAGTTCCTTGACACCCAGCTCGTAGAAGCGGCGGAGTAGCGCCAGGAAACAGGCCTTGTACGACGGGATGTTGAGGTTGGTGGCGCCGAGCAGGAACGGCTGGTCGCGCTCGTCGGCGCGGCTGTCGATCAGGTTGGCCGCCTCGGCGTCGGTGCGGGCGACGATGATCCCCGGCACCCGCATGACGTCGAGCTGGAAGCGAGCGGCGTTGAGCCGCTTGATCTGTTCGTCGGAGGGCACCAGCACCTTGCCGCCTTGGTGGCCGCACTTCTTGGTGCCGGGGCGCTGGTCCTCGATGTGGTAGCCGGCGACGCCCACCTCGACGAAGCGGCGGACGAGGTTGCGCACGTGCGGATCGCCGCCGTGGCCGGTGTCCGCGTCGGCGATGATGAACGGGCGGTAGTCGTAGGCGGGCGTGCTGGCTCGCTGCGCCTCGCTCATGTTGAGCCGTTGGTATTGCTGGTTGCGGTCGGCGGTCAGCAGGGCGCGGACGAGTACCGCGGCGTCGTCGGGCACCTGGCTCAGGGGGTAGCTCGCCAGGTCCGGGCCGGGGTCCTCGGTGGTGGAGCCTTTGGCCGACGTTGCCCAGCCGCCGAGGTAGATGCCCTCGATGCCCATCCGCTTCATCGCCACGGCCTGGCCCGGCGAGTAGGGCCCGAACGTGGTGATGCTCTTCTTGGTGGCGAACAGCTCGCGAAGCCGGTCGTAGAAGGCCGCCGCCGCCTCGCGCGCCACGATGTAGTCGGTGGGGATCGTGCCGCGTTGTTCCACTACCTGGCGGGCCGTGTAGAGACGAGTGATTCCGGCGAACCGCGGGCCGTCCATGTATCGCTGGGTGGCGGCGATGTCGTCTTCGTACGAGGTCCGGACTTCAGTGTCCGAGTCAATGATGGCCATGGCCCTACGCTCCCTGTTCGGCACGATTCCCTTGAACGTGAGTCTATCCCCGGGGGTGACGGATAAATCAGGGGTCGAAAGACCCGTGCCAAAACTGTTGCCAACTGCCCTACTCCGGCCCGCGCCGGCGCCACGAGGCCGCCGGGCACACAAGATCGTCGGTATCGCCGAAACGGCCCGAACCGGCGCTCGCATTTCGGATTCGATGAGAATCGTTGTGCTGCAATGGTTGTCGATAACATCCAGCCCTTGCCCCGACTGGCCGGAAGAGTTGAAATACGAAAAACCGGCGAATCCAGCAAACAAGAGGTAGGGTAATCGCCGTGCAGACGGAATTGCGCTATGACCGGTGGTATCTACCGCTTTCGGTTCCCGTCGGAATGGGACCCAAGCGCAGCGAGCTCAGGGTGGATGCCGGCACCCTACACGTCAAGATGGGTTGGGCATTCGACGCTCACGTACCGCTGGCGTCGATCACCCGGGCCGAGCGGGCGGACGACCGGGTCTTCACCTTGGGGGTGCACTATTCGGGTGGACGCTGGCTCGTCAACGGTTCGGGTAAGGGCCTGGTGGCCTTGACGATTGAGCCACCGGTGGAGGCGAAAGCCGTGGGCCGAACGATTTCGCTGCGCGAGTTATGGGTCAGTGTCACCGACCCGGATGCCCTGATCGCCGCCTGCACCGGCCCGCGCGTCTAACCCGGCTCGAGGCCCGCTCGTCGGGCCAGCCAATCCCGCTGGCGGCGGATGAAACCGGCGTCGACGACGCTTCCGTGGCCCGGCACGTAGATGGCTTCGGGTCCGCCCGCCGCGAGTATCCGATCGAGGGTGAACGGCCAGGCGGCCAGATCGGAATCGGCATCGATATCGGGGTCGGCGGACTCCTCGACGAGATCACCGGTGAAGACGACAACCGGGTCGTCTTCGCCGTCGACGCCGGGCGCGATGACGACCAGGTCCGCAGTGGTGTGTCCCCGGCCCAGGTGGGCGATCGTCACGGAGCGGTCGCCCAGGTCGACGACCGCGTCGTGGACGCCGCGCCGCGGTGGCTTCAGCGCCGCGACCGCGCGGTCGACCTCAGCGGCGTCCGCGCCATAACTGACGGCATCCGAACGAAGGTGATCGACGGCGGACGACAAGTATTCGACGACCTCAGGGGCGCAAAGGATTTCAGCTCCGCCGAACGCCGAAGAGCCCAGGACGTGGTCGAAGTGCTTGTGCGTCAACACGACATGCGTGACCGGTCGTCCCGCGAGCTCGCGGACGTCGGCGGCGATCGCGTCGGCTTCGACCAGCGTGGTGCCGGTGTCGACGAGCAGCGCGCCGGTGCGGCCCCGCACCAGGGCGACGGTCACGTCGCAGAACGCCAGCCGGCAGCGCTGCACGCTGGGTGTCAGCCGCTCCCAGGTGAAGTGCATAACCGGGAAGATAGCGGTCACCGCGGCCCGCTGCGGGCGCCCGGGATGGTTGACACGTCGGAAATATCCGACATATATTGCCGGGCGTGGCTGGCACCGACCGCGTCTTCCTCGCGCTGGCCAATCCCGTGCGGCGGGAAGTCCTGGAGATCCTGTCCCGCCAGCCGCTGTCCGCCGGGAAACTCTGCGAGCGGTTCGACCTCAGCCGCCCCGCGGTCGCCGAGCACCTCAAGGTTCTGCGCGACGCCGGGCTGGTGGCCGACGAGCCGCAGGGCCGGCATCGCATCTATCACCTGACCGCGGAACCGTTGGCGCAACTCGGTGAGTGGCTGCATCCGTTCGAGAAGTTCTGGCGAGCACGACTGGCCAAACTCGCCGAGACGGCAGAGGAGTGGGAATGAGGAAGACGTCGACGCCCGCGACGATCCGGGTGGATCAGTTCGTGGCCGCCCCGCCTGCGAAAGTGTGGCGCTTGTTGACCGAGCCGGACCTGCTGCGGCTGTGGTGGGCCGAGGGCGACGTGGCCGCGGTCGTGGGCCACCAGTTCACCCTCGACATGCCGGGCTACGGCACGCAGCCATGCAAGGTGCTCGAGGTCGATCCCCCGCGCCGGTTCGTGTACACCTTCACGCCCGCGTGGACGCTCACCTGGCGCCTGGAGCCGGAGGGTGACGGCACCCGGGTGTTCCTGGAACACAGCGGTTTCGACTTGGACGACAAGAGGATGGCCGACGCCTTCCGGCGGATGGAGCCCGGCTGGTCCGGCGTCGTCCTCCCCCGCCTGGCCGACACCGTCAACCGGGCCTGAGCCGCCGGGGAGGAAGTGCAATGCGTGCAGTCGTCATCACCAAGCGCGGCGATCCATCGGTGCTGCGGGTGCAGCAGCGGCCCGATCCGCCGCCACCGGGCCCGGGACAGCTGCGGGTCGCGGTGCGCGCGGCGGGGGTGAACTTCGCCGATCACCTCGCCCGCGTCGGCCTGTACCCCGATGCGCCGAAACTTCCGGCGGTGGTCGGTTACGAGGTCGCCGGGACGGTCGAGGCCGTCGGCGAGGGCGTCGATCCCGGCCGCGTGGGCGAACGGGTGCTGGCGGGCACGCGGTTCGGCGGCTACGCCGAGGTCGTCAACGTGACGGCGAGCGACTCCGTGCCGCTGCCGGCCGCGATGGGCTTCGAACAGGGCGCCGCCGTCCCGGTCAACTACGCGACCGCATGGGCCGCGCTGCACGGATACGGGTCGCTGCGCGCCGGTGAACGGGTGCTGGTGCATGCCGCGGCCGGCGGCGTGGGCATCGCGGCTGTTCAGTTCGCGAAAGCGGCCGGGGCCGAGGTGCATGGAACCGCATCACCCGCCAAGCATCAGAGGCTGGCCGAACTGGGGGTGGACCGAGCGATCGATTACCGCCGCGACGGCTGGTGGGAGGGCCTGCAACCGTACGATCTGGTGCTCGATGCGCTGGGTGGCACGTCGTTGCGGCGGTCCTATGCGCTATTGCGACCGGGCGGAAGGCTTGTGGGCTACGGGGTTTCGAATCTGCAGCACGGTGAGAAGCGCTCTCTGCGGGCGGCGGCCCCGCACGCGCTGGCGATGCTGCGCGGGTTCAACCTGATCGACCAACTCTCGGAGTCCAAGGCCGTGATCGGCCTCAACATGCTGAGGCTGTGGGACGACCGCGGCACGCTCGAGCCGTGGATCACCCCGCTGACGGAGGCGCTCGAGGACGGGACCATCGCTCCGATCGTCCACGCGGCGGTGCCCTTCGACGAAGCGCCGGAGGCGCACCGCATTCTCGCGGCGCGCGAGAACGTCGGCAAAGTGGTCCTGGTTCCGTGAGTTTTTAGCGGCGCCGCAGTGGTTATCTATCCTGCATGGCTGTCACCGAATCCCGCGAGGTCGTCATCGAAGCGACACCGGATGAGATCCTGGATGTGCTGTTCGACATCGAATCCCTGCCCGAGTGGTCCTCGGTTCACCAAAAGGTGGAGGTTCTCGAGCGCGACGATCAGGGCCACCCCACCAGGTCGAAGCAGGTGGTCAAGCTCGTCGGGGTCAGCGACGAACAGGAGCTGGCGTACACCGTTCACGACGACGGGGTGAGCTGGACCCTGGTCCGCGCCAAACAGCAACGCGCGCAGGACGGCCGCTACACGCTGACGCCCGACGGTGACTCGACCCGGGTGAGCTTCGATCTGACCGTCGACCTGTTGATGCCGGTGCCCGGGTTCCTGATCAAGCGCGGGTCCAAGAGCCTGATGGACACCGCCACGAAGGGGCTGCGTAAGCGGGTGCTCGACAAGAAGCGCGACTCCTAACGGCGCTCTGGCCCTACCGGACGGCCGCCCCGCGGTCCACACTGTCCCTTATGAAATCGCCGACCCCGCGCGGCCCTCGCAGGATCGCACCGATCATCGGCGGGCTGGCGATCATCGCCGCGCTGGCCGGCTGCGGCGGCCACGGCGACACCCATATGACCGCGCCGTCGACGCCCAAGGTGACGACCCTCGGGCGCACCGTCGCGGCCGCGCCCGCCGGGGCCCCGTTGACCATCAGCAGCCCGGCGTTCGGTGACGGCGCCCCGATCCCCGTGCAGTACACGTGCAAAGGGGCCAACATCGCGCCGCCGCTGACGTGGTCGGCGCCGCTGGGGGCGGCGCTCGTGGTCGACGACCCGGACGCCGTCAACGGGCTGTACGTGCACTGGGTCGTGACCGGCATCGCCCCGGGTCCCGGTAGCACCACCGACGGTCAGACGCCGGCCGGCGCGACCACGCTGCCGAACTCGGCCGGACAGCCCGCGTACAAGGGCCCGTGCCCGCCGGCGGGAACCGGCACGCACCACTACCGGTTCACCCTTTACCAGCTGCCCAACGACTACCAGCTTCCCGGTGGCCTCGCGGGCGTGCAGGCGGCGCAAACGATCGGTGGCGCCGCCACCGCCCAGGCGCAGCTGACCGGAACGTTCGCGGGCTGAGCGTCAGGCCATGTCGTCGAGCGCTTGATAGCCCGCGTTGTAGCCGGGGGTGAACGTGATGCCCGGCCCGCCATGGCATCCCGCGCCGCCGAGGTAGAGACCGTCGATGGGGATCGGGAAGTCGAGGAAGCCCTTGGGGCCCGGCCTGTTCGGGCCCATCAAGTCCGGATGCAGCAGACCGTGGCAGAAGTCGCCGTCGGGTGCGCCGAACATCGTGTTCATGTGGTAGGGCGCGAACGTGATGTGGCGGATCACGATGTCCTTGAAGTTCGGGGCCAGCCGGGTGATCTTGTCGATAACGCGTTGGGCCATAACATTTTTGAGGTGCCCGTGCTGATCGCGGCTGACTTCGACCGGGAAGGCGTACGCGTAGGCGCTGGCGGCGTGCTTACCCGGCGGCGCCATGCCCGGATCGTGCACGGACGGTATCTGCATTCCCATCGACGGGTTGTCCGGGACGATGCCCCGGCGGCAGTTCTCCCAGTGCAGCTGTTGTTCTTCTGGATCGCCGAAGATCCCGACCGATTGCTGCATGCCTTCTTCGTTCAAGAACTCATACGGTGCGGCGAACTCGGGCAGTCCGTCGAGGGCGAAGTGGATCTGCACGAACGAGGCCCGGTGATCACGGCCCGACAGCCGCGAGACCAGCTCCGGCGGAACGTGTTCGGAGTCGATGAGCTCGGTCAGCGTGACGTCGGGCGCGAGGTTGGAAACCACGATGGGGGCAGTGATGGTGGAGCCGTCGCGTAACCGCACCCCGGTCACGGCGCCGTGGTCGACGAGTATCTGCTCGACCTTGGCGCGATAGCGGATCTCTCCGCCGTGGGAGACGAACAGCTCACGCAGGTGTTCGGTGAGCGCGCCGATGCCGCCCTTGAGCTTTGTCATCATCGCGGTGGCATCGTCGGGCACGGCCAGCGCGAACGCGAGGCAGGTCGCGCTGCCCGGTGTGTAGGGCCCACGATAGGTGGAGTTCACGGCCAGGAATGCGAGCATCCCCCGCATGACCGCGTGCCTGTCCTTGTCCGGCAGGTAGCGGTCGATGACGTCCATCGCCGACCCGAACAGCATTTCGTGAATTGCCCGGCGCTCCGCGTCGTTGGCCGCGCAGGCATACATCTCGTCGAGGGTCTTGGGTGGCGTGCGGACGTCGAAGCGGCCCAACGCCTTTGCCGGTCCCTGGCTCCACCCGATCAATTCCGCCATGCCGGTGACGGCTTCGATTCCGTGCTTGTCGCCCAGGTGCGTCATCAATTGCATCGGGTCGCGGTAGAAGATCATCGGTTCCTCGCCGTTGTCACCGATGTTGGTGGACATCACCTCCGGCTCCACCGTCGGCAGGGTGTCCAGCCCCAGGTCCTTGGTGATCTGGCTCGCGGTGGGGAACTGCACCGACCCGGCGATCTCGTAGCGGAACCCGTCGATCAGTTCGACGGTGGCCGCCATGCCGCCGGCATAGGTGTTGGCTTCCAGGCACAGGGTGCGCAGGCCCGCGCGCTGCAGCACCGCCGCCGCGGTCAATCCGTTGTGGCCCGCTCCCACGACGATCGCGTCATAGTCCGGCATGGCTTCCTCCCTCGGGTCGGCGCGTGACAACAATATGTCAGTACTGACATAATTGGAAGATGTCAGCACTGACCAGTTCAGGCCGGCTGGGCTACCATCTCGATGGGATGAGCGCGCCGACGAACCGCCACGAGCTACGCCGACGATCGACACACGAGGCGCTGCGCCAGGCGGCCTTGAAAAGCTTTGCCCGCAAGGGGTTTGCCAACGTCACCGTGACCGAGCTGGCCAGGGAGGCGGGCGTCACCGAACGCACCTTCTTTCGCCACTTCCCCACCAAGGAGGCGGTGCTCTTCCAGGACTACGAGACGCAGCTGGAATGGCTGGCGGAAGCGCTCGCCGGCCGCCCCACCTCCGAGTCACTCTTCGATGCCGTGCTGGCGAGCGTCGCGGCTTTCCCGCACGACCTCGAAGTGGTCCGCCAGGCCGCGACGGCCCGTGCGGAGCTGATCAGCGCGGAGCGCATCGCCGGTCACCTGCGCGTCGTGCAGGCGTCGTTCGCGCACGTGCTGACCGACTTCGCCAAGGGCCGCAACCCGGGAGTGGCGAACATCGATCTGCTCGCCGAGGTCACGGGCTCGGCCCTGGCCGCCGCCCTCGTTGTGGCGGTGGAGAATTGGGGCCGCAACGGCTGCACCGGGGAGCTCGGCGAACTGGTGGCGTCCAGCCTGGATCTGCTGCGGTCGGGTCTGGCGCCGCTCGCGTGATTCGTTGAGTGTGCGCCCACGGTGTCGACACGCCGAGAATCGCCGCCGTGAGCGCACACTCAAACGTCCTGCGCGCTCTCGACGGCGGCCTCGACGAAGCGGCGCAGCACGGCGTTGCGGGCGCGCGGCAGAAACGCCAGGGCGACCGGACTCTGCGGGGCCCCGCGCAGCGCGACGAACCGGACGCCCGGGTGGATGTTGCGGCGGACGGCGACGTCGGGGATCACGCCGATGCCGCGATCGGCCGCGACGGACTCGAGCCACTCGTCGAAATTGGCCGTCTCCACGATGGTTTCCGGTCCCTCCCCCGACGGCCACGACCATGGCCCGGTGGTCCCGCTGGCGGTGTTGACGACCAACGGCCACCGCGGGACCTCGGCCCAGTCCAGCTCCGACCGGGACGACAGCGGCGAATGCACCGAGCACACGGCCACCCGGTTCTCGTCGAACAGGTGCACCACCCGCACGGCGGTCGACGTCACCTGTCCGCGGACCACGGCGACGTCGACCCGGCCCTGCTGCACGGCGCCCAGCGCATCGTCGGTGCGGACCAGCCTGACCGTCGTGCCGGTGGCCCGCTCGAAACGGGCGACCGTCTCCTGCGCCCACGGGTCGGGCAACAACCAGCTGAATCCGAGGCCGATGCTGGCCTGCCGGCGCACGGCGCCGAACGCCCGCTCCAGTTCAGCGAGCACCCGTTCGACATGCTCGAGGAAGATCCGTCCGGCCCGGGTCGTCTCCACGTGCCGCGAAGTGCGGTCCACGAGCGTCACGCCGAGCGCGTCCTCGAGCTGCCGGATGGTCCGGCTGAGCGCCGGCTGGGTGATGCGCAGTTCGTCGGCGGCCCGGGTGAACGACGCGAGTCGCGCCACCGCCTCAAACGCCCGGAGGTGGCGCAATTCGACTCGGCCACCTTCCATTGCGCCCATGCCCGACAAGCATAGATCGATTACAGCAGGCATTTCACACCCGATCCGGGCGAACCTAACGTCGTAGCCAGGACACAGATCGTAAGGAGCCACCATGCCGCTGCTGTACATCGACCTCATCGCGGGCCGCACGCCATCGGAAATGCGGGCGTTGCTCGACGCGGTGCACGAATCCGTCGTCGAGGCCTTCGGGGTGCCGCCGCGCGACCGTTACCAGGTGGTGCGCAGCCATCCCGCCCACGAAATCATCGCCCTGGACACCGGTCTCGGCATCACCCGGTCGGCGCACCAGGTGATCGTCCACATGGTGAGCCGGCGGCGCACACGGGCGATGAAGGAGAAGTTCTACCAACTGCTGGCCACCCACCTGGCGGAGCGGTGCGGGCTCGACCCGGCCGACCTGATCGTCTCGATCACCGAAAACGGCGACGAAGACTGGTCTTTCGGCCACGGCCGGGCGCAATTTCTCACCGGGGAGCTGACATGAGCCTCGACACCCGACTCACGAAATTCTTAGGCATCCAGCACCCCGTCGTGCTCGCCCCGATGGCGATGATCTCCGGGGGGCGGCTGGCGGCGGCCGTGACGTCGGCCGGCGGCCTCGGCCTGATCGGCGGCGGCTACGGCGACGCGGCATGGCTGCGGCGCGAATTCGACCGCGCCGACGGGGCAACCGTCGGCTGCGGCTTCATCACGTGGAGCCTGGCCGGCGAACCCGCGCTGCTCGACGCGGCCCTGGAGCGCCGGCCCGCCGCGATCATGCTGTCGTTCGGTGAGCTGCAGCCGTTCGCCGAGCGCATTCGCGCCGCCGGCGTCCCGCTGATCGCGCAGGCGCAAACCCTCGACCACGCGCGCCTGGCCCTGGACGCCGGCGCCGATGTCGTGGTGGCCCAGGGCGGCGAGGCGGGCGGGCACGGGATGAGCGCCCGATCCACCTTCACGCTGGTGCCCGACGTCGTCGACCTGGCCGCCGATCGTTCACCCGGCACGCCGGTGCTGGCGGCGGGCGGGGTCACCGACGGGCGGGGCCTGGCCGCCGCGCTCGCGCTCGGCGCCGACGGGGCGCTGGTGGGCACCCGATTCTGGGCGACGCCGGAGGCGCTGGTGTCGCCCCGCGCGCACGAGCGGGCGCTGACGGCCTCCGGTGACGACACCGTTCGCACGCGCGCCTATGACCTTGTGCGACGGCTGGATTGGCCGGCCGAATACAACGCTCGGGCGCTCGGCAACGCGTTCCTCGACACGTGGCACGGCAACCAGGACGGGCTGGCGGCGTCGCTGCAGGAGGCGGTGGCCGACTACGAAAAAGCCGTCGCGGCTGAGGATTTCGATACCGCCGCCATTCTCGTCGGCGAAGGGGTGGGGCTGCTGCGGCAAGTCCGGCCCGCGGCCGACATCGTGGCCGACATGGTCGACCACGCCGCCCGGATCCTCAACCGGCCGGCCTCAGTACAGCGGTGACCAGTCCGACGTCCGCAGCAGGCGGCTTTCCCACTGGTCGCGGTATTTCAGCGCCTCGACCATATAGCTGCCGGGCCGCCGGTGCTCGGGCGCGGTCTCGGCCGTCAGCAGGTGGACCAGCGCGGCATAGTTGTTGAAGTTCTCGATCTTCTGCCACAGCATCGCTTCTCGTCGGCGGTAACTGCCGTGCGCCACCTGAAAGCACGCTTGGATATCGAGGATCCGCATTTCTTTTGGGGCTTTGGACAGCAGCCGGTAATAGATCTCGTCCCACATCCTGATGTAGTCGTCGAGCGCGGCGTCGGGCCAGCCGGTGTCTTCCATGAACAGGCTCAGTTGGTGGGTCGCACCGTCGGTGGGCACCGTCGAGAGGTCGACGGTTTGCAACGGCGACCAATCGACGGGAAGCAGAAGCTTTCCGGTCACCTCGTGGCGCAGGTTGTCCAGTTCGCGCATCCACGGGCGCAGGTCGCCGCTTTGTGTCCTGCGCGCAAGCCTTTCCCAGGCCGCGCCGTCGACGATGCCGGTGATGGTGACAACGTTGTAGGACAGGCCGGAGCCGTGGGCGTGGTTGGTGTACCAGAGCAGCCGCGCGTCGTCCCCCGCGGCCAGGGTGGGCATCCAGCCTTCGCGGTATGCCGCCTCGAATTCGTCCTGCCGCGCGCCGACCACCCGGTGGGTCTCGTGGAGGAACAGCATCGAAACTCCTTGCCTTCAGGGCTGATCGGCGATCAGCGCGGCGAGCTGGCGGCGGCTGACCTTGCCGGTCGAGCTATAGGGGATGTCGTCGACGAGCGCCAGCCGCTCGGGCAGCTTGAAGTAGGCGATCGACTCGCGACAGTGCGATCGCAGGTCTTCCAGGGTCACCGGGGCGCAGGCCACCACCGCAGCTCCCACGCGCTGGCCCAGCTCGTCGTCGGCGATACCGGCGACCGCGACATCCCGCACCGCGGGGTGGGAACGCAGCGCTTCCTCCACCTCGACCGGCCCGAACTTCTCTCCCCCGCGGTTGATGGTGTCGCTGAGCCGTCCGCAGGGGAAGAGGTAGCCGTCGGAGTCCCGGCGGGCGAGGTCACCGGTGCGCAGCCACCCGGCGGTGACGTTCTGGGTGGTGTTCACCCACAGCTCACCGATCGTTCCGACCCCGACGTCATCGCCGGTCTCGGGATCCACGACCCGCACCTCGACCCCGGGCAGCGGACGGCCGACGGATCCCGCGCGGGCGGGGTCGCGGTGGTCGGCGGGCAGCAGCGTCGTGTATGCGCCGAGGGTCTCGGTCTGGCCGAATACGTTGGCGAAGGCCACGTGTGGCAACGCGTCCATCGCCCGGCGCACCAACGCGATGGGCGCGGCGGCGGCCCCGTAGGCGATGGCGACCAAGGACGACAAGTCGGCGTAGGGGAAGCCGGGATGGTCGAGGATGCGCTGCAGCATGGCGGGAACCAGGAACGTGGTGGTCACCCGGTGTTCCGACACCAGGCGTAGCCACTCGCCGGCGTCGAATCGCGGCTGCACGACCGACGTGTTGCCGGAGTAGAGGCTGCCGAGCGTGCCCAGCGAGCCCCCGACGTGGAAGAACGGGACGCACATCATCCCCACCGAGGGTTTGGCGTCCGCCCTGAAGGGTGGCGCCATTCCCCCGATCCGCCTTGCCAACTGCCTGCCGCTGATGCCGACCGCCTTCGGCAATCCCGTTGTTCCGCTGGTGAATAGCACCAGGGCGTCGCGGTCATCGCTGCCGGCGGGCGCTGCCGCATCGGCGCCCTCCAGCAGCTCCGCGGCCTATTGACGGCCGCGGGCTGTGCCGACGTGGCCGTCGCGGGGGAACCGTACGCCGACCGGCTCCGA
>NZ_LZJJ01000118.1:0-2471 GCF_001667625.1 Mycobacterium sp. E1715 | reverse complement strand
GTCGGCACCGCGACACCCAGCTTGATGTTCTCGAACACGTGCGTGACCTCGGGCGTCGACAGGATGGCATCGAGCGGCTCGTCGAGGTAGTCGCCCATGTTCTTGCCGGCCATCTTCACGACCGCCTCCACCGTGGTCATCTTCTCCAGCGACTCGAGCAGGGCACGCCCCTCCTCGTTGCTGTGCTCCTTGATCACCCGGTCCAGCTCGGGGTAGATGTGGGCGAGGGCCGCCACCACCAGCGCAGGCAGGCCCGACAGGAAACTGCCGTTGAGCCGGCGGAAGGTGTTGCCGAGGTCGCCGACGGGCGATCCCAGCACCGCGCCGACGATGTTGAGTTCGGGCGCGTACTCGGCGCACACCTCGGCCGCCCAGGCGCTGGCCAGCCCGCCGCCGGAGTACCCCCACAGCCCGATCGGCGCCGAGGGCGAGAGCCCGAGGCGTTCCGCGCCCAGGGCGGCCCGAATGCCGTCCAGGACGCGATAGCCGGGTTCGTAGGGGGCGCCCCACAGGCCCCGCAGCCCCTCGTGGTCGGGCACGGACACGGCCCAGCCCTCGGCGACGGCCGCGGTGATCAGGAACAGTTCGAGCTGGCCGATCGAGCCGAGGGCCTTCGCCCGGCGCCGCAGCGCGTACGACGGGAAGCAGCGGGACGACACGGCGTCGATCGCGCACTGGTACGACAGCAGCGGGCACGGACGTTCCGGGGCCAGCTCGGCAGGGACGATCACGGTGGTCGCGGCGGCCTCGGGCTCGCCGTTCATGTCCATGGTCCGGTAGAGCAGCTGGGTGGCCTTGACGGGCTGCGGGATCAGCCCGAGAAAAGCCAGCTCGACGTCGCGCGAGCGCAGGACGGTGCCGGGTTCGGCGTGTTGGAAGCCGAGGGGCGGCTGGTAGAACGGGTCGTCCGAGGGCAGCAGCGGTCGCACCTTGCGCTGCAATTCCTCGTGCGGCGGCCGGGCGATCCACTCCGCCCCGCGCGTGCCTGCCAGATTGCCGAGCTCAGCCATTGAGGCTCCCTTCTAGGCCATCCGGCATTCTCGCGCACGAACGGCAGGTAACCAAAACGTAATCGCCGCACTGTGAGCGACTTCTTGGGTGGGCGATCCAGGTCATGCACGTCACTGGTACCCGGTTTGCGGCTGCGTCACCCGACGACGCTTCCCGTAAGCCTATCCGGGGCGGCGTTCGGCGGCGTCAAACTGACCCGGCGGTCGCAGCGCGGCGAATTCGTCGGTGACGCGCAACTGAGAATCGGTGAAGTGGTACAGGGCCGCCGGCCGCCCGCCGCTGCGGCCGGACTGGGCGATGGTGCCGGTCTGGCTGATCACGCCGCGGCGGACCAGCACCCGTTGCAGGTTGGTCGCGTCGACCTGGTAACCCAGCGCGGCGCCGTAGATGTCGCGAAGCGTGGAGAGCGCGAATTCCCTTGGCGCCAAGGCGAATCCGAGGTTGGTGTAGGACAACTTGGCGATCAGCCGGGCGTGGGCGTGTGTCACCATCGGTCCGTGGTCGAAGGCCATCGGCGGCAGGCTGCTCACCGGGTGCCAACGGGTGTCCGGTGGCAGTTCCGGAGTGGCGGGGGAGGGCACCAGCCCCAGGAACGTCGACGCGATGACGCGGGCGCCCGGCACCCGATTCGGGTCGGAGAACACCGCCAGCTGCTCCAGGTGCGCCAGTTCCTTGAGGTCCACCTTCTCGGCCAGCTGTCGCAGGACGGAGGTGGTCATGTCCTCGTCGGTGCGCAGCCGCCCGCCGGGCAGCGACCAGGCGCCCCGCTGCGGATCCTTGGCGCGCTGCCACAACAGCACGTTCAGCTGCGGTTTCTCTGTTCGCGGCCCGCTGGTTACCCGGCGAACTTGAAACACCACCGCAAGCACCTCGTGTTCAGTGCTAGTATGGCCCATGTTTTCGATTATAAGTCGAAAACCTCCCGGGCTGAAAGGGGCCGCCGTGACGGTTATCAATCGCATGGACACGCTCGCTGAAGACATGATGGCCGACCTCACGAATTCGCCCGCCGGCTACGCCGGTGTCGAGGGAGACGAGCAATGGGCCGCCGAAATCCGCCGCCTGGCCAAGCTGCGCGGCGCCACCGTGCTCGCCCACAACTACCAGCTGCCCGCCATCCAGGACGTCGCCGACCACGTCGGCGATTCGCTGGCGCTCTCGCGGATCGCCGCCGAGGCTCCCGAGGACACCATCGTGTTCTGCGGCGTGCACTTCATGGCCGAGACCGCCAAGATCCTGAGCCCCGAGAAGACCGTACTCATCCCGGACCAGCGGGCCGGCTGCTCGCTGGCGGATTCCATCACCCCGGACGAACTGCGCGCCTGGAAGGACGAGCACCCCGGCGCCGTTGTCGTCTCCTACGTCAACACCACCGCAGCGGTGAAGGCGCTCACCGACATCTGCTGCACCTCGTCCAACGCCGTCGACGTGGTCGCATCCATCGACCCCGACCGCGAGGT
>NZ_LZJJ01000117.1:0-969 GCF_001667625.1 Mycobacterium sp. E1715 | reverse complement strand
CTCAACCGTCGCCGACCGCGTCGAACGCGTCCTCGTCGGTGATGTCGTCGCCGAGGTAGACCGGGGTGGGCGCCGCCGTCTACACCGAGGACCCGTCGGAGGCGGCCCGCCGGCTGCAGGTCCGGCCCGGCCGATGCGCGGTCGTCACACCCGACGAAGCGGGCGTCGCGGCCGCACGCGCCGGCGGATTCGCACTCGTCATCGGCGTCGATGAGGGGCGCGGCGACGCGCTGCGAGATGCCGGCGCCGACGCGGTGGTCGCCGACCTGCACCAGATCACCGTGCGCACCGGGGACCGCCGGATGTCGCAGCTGCCCGACGCGCTGACGGCCCTCGACGACCTGGCCGCGCGGCGGCCCGCGGTGTTCTTCGACTTCGACGGCACGCTGTCCGACATCGTCAACGACCCGGACGCGGCCGTCCCGGTCGACGGCGCCACCGAGGCGCTGCGGCAGCTGGCGACCGGCTGCCCAGTGGCGATTCTGTCCGGCCGTGATCTGGCCGACGTGACGAAACGCGTTGGGGTTCCCGGGATTTGGTATGCCGGCAGCCACGGGTTCGAATTGACCGCGCCCGACGGCGCGCACCACCAGAACGACGACGCCGCCGCGGCCATCCCGGTGCTGGAGGCCGCCGCCGGCGAGCTGCGCGAGCGACTCGGCTCCATCCCGGGAGTGGCGGTGGAGCACAAGCGCTTTGGTGTCGCCGTGCACTACCGCAACGCCGGACGCGACCGCGTCGGCGAGGTGGCGGCCGCGGTGCGTGCAGCCGGCCGCCGCGACGGCCTCCGCGTGACCACCGGCCGGGAGGTCATCGAGCTGCGCCCGGACCTGGATTGGGACAAGGGCAAAACGCTGCGCTGGGTGCTCGATCACCTAACCGAGGCCGAACCCGGCGCCCGGACCCCGGTCTACCTCGGCGACGACATCACCGACGAGGACGCGTTCGACGCGGTCGGCGACGGCGGCG
>NZ_LZJJ01000116.1:0-27944 GCF_001667625.1 Mycobacterium sp. E1715 | reverse complement strand
CGGCCTGGCGCATGGTGCTGCGCTTGATGATGGACAGAAACGCGTCCTCCAGTGACGTGCATCCGGTGTCCTCTCGTAGTTGGGCCGGGGTGGTGTGGGCAAGCAGGTGACCGTCGCGCATCAGCAGCAGGTCGCCGCAGTGGTCGGCTTCGTCCATGACGTGGCTGGAGACCAGCAGCGTGGTTCCGCCGCGGGCGAGCTCGGCGAACTGCTCCCAGAGATCCGCGCGCAGCACCATGCGCCAGGCCGGCTAGGGCTCAAGGGCTACACCGCCACCACGACGCGAATCCTGCGCCAGCTGGCGGCCGACCACCGCAGCGTCGCCATGATCCTGTTCGTGCCGGTCTTGGTGATCACGTTGATGTACTACATGTTTCAGAACGCGCCGCATCGGCCCGGCACGCCTGCGCCGTTCAACAACGCCTGCCTGATCCTGCTCGGCCTGTTCCCGCTGTTCGTCATGTTCATCATCACGGCCATCACGATGCAGCGCGAACGGGCCTCCGGGACGCTGGAGCGGATCCTGACCACTCCCCTGCGCCGGTTCGACCTGCTGATCGCCTACGGCAGCGCCTTCTCGGTGGCCGCCGCGGCGCAGGCGGTGCTGGCGTGCGTCGTGTCGTTCTGGTTGCTCGGCTTCGACACCGCAGGCAGCCCCGCGTGGGTGTTCGTGATCGCGATCGTCAACGCCGTCCTCGGCGTGGGCCTGGGGCTATTGTGTAGTGCGTTCGCGCGCACCGAGTTTCAGGCGGTGCAGTTCATCCCGCTGGTGATGGTGCCGCAGCTGTTGCTGGCCGGCATCATCGTGCCGCGGGCGCTGATGCCGCACTGGCTGCAGTGGGTCAGCAACGTGATGCCGGCGAGCTACGCACTGGAGGCGCTGCAACAGGTGGGCGCGCACCCCGAGCTGACCTACATCGCGGTGCGCGACATCGTCGTCGTGCTGGGCTTCGCCCTCGCGGCGCTGTGCCTGGCCGCGGCCACGCTGCGACGGCGGACCGCCTAGTGGCGATCACCAACAGCCAGCGCAGGCGGCCCGGCCGGCCGGCCGGCGGCTCCGACACCCGTGAGCGAATCCTCTCCAGCGCGCGAGAGCTGTTCGCCCGGAACGGCATTCGCAATACCTCGATACGCGCGGTGGCCGCGGCGGCCGGGGTGGATTCCGCCCTGGTGCATCACTACTTCGGCACCAAGGAAAAGCTCTTCGCCGCCGCCGTCCACATCCCGATCGACCCGATGGAGGTGATCGGCCAACTGCGCGAGGTACCCGTCGACGAGCTCGGCCACACCCTGCCGTCGATGTTGTTGCCGCTGTGGGATTCCGAGGTCGGCACCGCGTTCGTCGCCGCCCTGCGCTCCATCATCGCCGGCTCGGAGGTCAGCCTGTTCCGCACCTTCATCCAGGACGTGATCGCCGTGGAAGTCGGCCCGCGCGTTGACAATCCACCCGGCAGCGGACACATCCGCGTCCAATTCGTCGCATCGCAACTGGTCGGCGTGGTGATGGCGCGCTACATCCTCAAGCTGGAGCCGTTCGCTTCGTTGCCGGCCGAGCAGGTCGCGGCGACCATCGCACCGAACCTGCAGCGCTACCTCACCGGGGATCTGCCGGACGGCATCGTGCCATGAGCCGCGCGTGCTCGTCATCGTCGACATCTCGGGCCTCGTCGACGAGCAGCACCGGAATGCCGTCCTCGATGCGATAGGCGCGCCGCAGCCGCGGGTTGTACAGCAATTCGTCGTCCACGAGCAGCAACGGACCCCGGTCGGCCGGGCACACCAGGATGCTCAGCAGCGAATCGTCAACCATCGGCGCGCCCCTTCAGTTCGGACCGGATGCCGGGGGTCAGCTTTCGGAAGTGCTGCCCGTCGGCGTCGAAGTACCACACCTGGCGGCCCGGCTTGGGAATTCCCGCCGCGCGCAGGGCGCTGACGGTCGGGCGGTAGGTCGCGCTCAGCGTCATCTCCGGGCAGACCTGGACGATGTCGGGCCCCACCCCGATCGGAATCTTGGCGACGGCGTCCGTCAGGTCCGCCGCGGTGATGCTGGCCCCGGGAAGCAGCGTCACCGCCGACACCGCGACCTCCCGGTCGCCCAGCGGCACGTTGTAGGTCACCGCGAGGTCGACACCGTTGATGCACCCCAGCACGTTGGTGACCGGCTCGTCGAACACCAGGCCCCGCGCGGTGTGGACCACCGAGCCGCGCCGGCCCGCCAGCCAGTAGTCCCCGTCGTCGTCGCGGTAGAACAGGTACTCGGTGGAGATCCAGGTGTCGCCGGCGGCGAACACTCCCCGCTTGACCGACGCCGTCGGGTCGATCGGACCGTTGGACGCGGCGAGCAGCACCCCGACCTGTTTCGGCTCGGCCACCTGGACGAAGCCGCGCTCGTTCTCCAGGATCAGGTCGTGCTCGGCGTCGTAGGCGGCCAGCTCGATGCGTCCGGCGCCGGGCAGCGGGCGACCCTTGCTGCCGGTCTTCGCGCCGGAAACGTTGGCCAACACCGCTTGTCCGTCGGTGGTGGCGAAGAATTCGACGACGTGCGCGGGCGTGAACGCGTCGACGACCCGGCCCCACAAGCCGGTCGGCATGCCGGAACCGATGAACAGCCGCACCGGGTGGTTGCCGTGCAGCACAAACGCGGGATCATCGACGATCTCGCGGAGCATGGCCCAGGTATAGGACACCACGGTGACGCCGTACTGCCGCACCTCCTGGACGAACCGGTCGCGGTCCAGGCCGCGGGACAGCGCGATGCGGGTGCCGCCGACCACCGCGCCGCCGAGGCTCACCAGCAGCGCCGACTCGTGGTGCAGCGGGGTCAGGCAGTAGACGGTGTCCCGGCGGTCCAGGGCGGCCGTCGAGGCGGTCCCGAAGGCCGACACCGCCCAGCGGTAGTTGGTGATCTGCTTGGCCACCAGCTCGCCGCCGGCCGCGCTGAACGCGATGAACGCCAGGTCGCGGGCCAGCCCCGGGTTGGGGCGGTACCACCCGGGCAGCTGGACGGCGTCCGGGTCGATCTGCTCCATGTCGATGACGTCGCTGTCGTCGGGCAGGTGCAGATCGCGCGACTCGCCGCCGCCGAGCACCAGCACCTGACGCAGCCCCTGGCGGTCCGACGCCAGCACCGCCTCCAGATTGGCGGGGTCGGTGAGCAGCTCTGTCACCCCGCCGAGCCGGACCGACGCGGCCAGGTCGGCATCCGGTCGCATCACCACCCCGATCGCGCCCAGGCGCGACAGGGCGGCGATGGCGACCAGCGCGCTGGGTCGCGTCTCCATCAGAACGCCCACCCGGTCGCCCTGCCGCACGCCGACCTCGATCAGGCCGCGGACGACATTGTTGATGCGCCGGTTGACGGCCTCGTAGGTGTGCACACGCCCGTCGAAAAGCAGGAATTCGCCCTGCGGGGCGTCGTGCGCCTGTTCCTCGATGATGCGGCCCAGCGAGATGCGGGTGTGGTCGTTGATCTGCCCAAGGCGGACCAGGCGCGGCAGGGTGCGGGCCGTCTCGACGGCCAGGGTGCGCATCGACTTGTTGGCCGCGACCACCGTGTTGGCCGCGCCGCGCACCATGCCCAGCGCCGCCTCGGAGACCTCGCCCAGGCCGTGCGTGATCCGGGAACTCAGCGCGACGCCGCTGTCGGTGTGCTCCGCGGGCTGGTCGGCCATCAGATCGATGCCCTCCGGCTTGTCGCCGCCGGTGGACAACCACTTCACCCAGGCGGCGACGGTCGGCCAACTCTGTTGCGCCGCTTTCGATCCCACGACCAAGCCGAAATGGCCTGTGCGGATGGTGGATTCGTAGACTTCGGCGTCGGGTGCGGCGCGCCGGATGCCGCGCACCGAGGCCGGCTGCCCGATGTCGTCCACCTCGCCGACGAAGGCCAGCACCGGACAGGTGATGTCGGTGAGCGTGACCATCTGGCCGTTGACGGCGAAGCCGCCGGTCATCATCCGGTTGTGGGCGATGAACTGCTTGAGCAGTTCGGAGATCGCCGGGCCCGACCAGGCGATCCAGCCTTCGCGTTCGAGGAAGCGGCGCTGCTGCTCGCGCGGGAGTAGCGCCTCGCGGTCGTGCAGCTGGCGCACGAAGTCGACGCGCGCCTTGGCGGTCTTGAGCGGATCGAGCATCTGGAAGCCCGTGCGCGCCATCCAGCTGGGGATGGCCAGCCGGCTGAAGACGTGGTCCGCCATGAAGTTGGCGGCGGGCGCGGCGAAGTTTGCCGGGATGCCCATCGGCAGCGCGGCCAGGGTGTCCACCGGAGAACCGAAGGTGACGATGCTGGCCAGGCTCTTCGACCGCCGGTAGGCGGCGACCTGGTAACACCACATGCCGCCCTGCGAATAGCCGACCAGGTGGATGTCGCTGCCGGTGACGTCCTTGACGGTGTCGATGGCCTGACTCAGCGCGACGATGTGGTCGGCGAGGGTGCGGCGCATGCCGCCTTCCACCTTGTCGGGCTCCCCGAAGTCGATCACCCAGGGGTCCAGCCCGTTGGCGTGCAGGATGCCCACCGCGCCCTCCTCGCGCGTGACGTCCCACATGTTCGCCGACATCATCATCGGGTGCACCATCAGCACCGGCGGACCCACCCGCTTCTCGCGCCGGCTGTCGGGCGGGAAGTAACGCCGGAGCTTGTACATCGGTACGCTCTCGACGATTTGCGACGGCGATGGGACGCTACCTGTTTCCAAGCCCCCCAGCCGGACAACCTCCAGCCCGTTCTGCGCCGTCGCAATCAGGCGCTCGACCGGTCGCGTGACAATCGACAAGTTGAGATCCACGGCCGCTCCCTTGTGTCTTGACAGCTCCGACATCATGGCACATCGGCGGGCTCGGCGGTCCTGGCCAGGTAATTTGCTCCGGGCGGTCAACCGTTGCAGTCGTGCAGGTCGATCTTGGCCCCGGGGCCCGCACCCTCCAGCGCCGCCGCGTCGGCCGCGTCGAGGGTCGGCGCGACCCGCGCCGCCAACGCGTTCCCGTCCCCGGCTTCGGCGATCGACAGACACCCCAGCCCCGACGTGAGGGCCTGGCAGTCGTTGGTCTTGCCCATGACGTCGCACCACAACACGGCGGCGTCCTCGGCCTGCTGCCGGGTGCGGTAGTTGAGGCGGATGGACTCTTCTCCGGTCGACGGCGACGCCGCGATCGCACCCCAGCAGCCGGGCCTGCAGTAGAAGTCGACGTCGGCCCGGGCCACCGGGGTCGCCATTTGCCATCCGGCGACGACGAGAGCACTCACCACCGCCGCCGGCCCGGCCGTCCTGCTTGGCATAACTCAGCGTCGCGGCCCTTGCTTTCAGCGAGGTGAGAACCGGCCATGAGGCCCTTTAGAAATGGGGGTTCAGATCGCGATCGGCGCAGCGGTTGGTGCGGATAACGTCGAGGCCGTGGGCGCGACGACTGAACCCAAGGGCAAGGGCGGTGTTCGGGTCGAGAAGAACGGACCCGTCACCACTGTGATCATGAATCGTCCGGAGGCCCGCAACGCGGTCAACGGATCTGCTGCCGCCGCGCTCCTTGCCGCGTTCGAGGAGTTCGACAATGACGAGTCCGCGTCGGTGGCCGTGCTGTGGGGAGATCAGGGGAATTTCTGCTCTGGCGCGGATTTGAAGGGAGCCGAGACGGGTGATTTCAACCCGGTGAGTCCAACCGGTCCAGGTCCGATGGGTCCTAGCCGGATGACCCTGTCCAAACCGGTGATTGCCGCTGTCAGTGGCTATGCCGTCGCTGGCGGCCTCGAGCTGGCGGTGTGGTGCGATTTGCGAGTAGTCGAGGCGGATGCCGTCTTCGGAGTGTTCTGCCGACGCTGGGGATTGCCTCTCATCGACGGCGGCACCGTCCGACTGCCCCGACTGATCGGACACGGTCGGGCAATGGATCTGATCCTCACCGGACGTTCGGTCGACGCGACCGAGGCGCTGGCTATCGGGTTGGCGAATCGCGTCGTACCCACTGGCACAGCCCGTGAGGCAGCAGAGGAGCTGGCAGCCGAACTCTCGGCGCTGCCGCAAACATGCCTGCGCTCGGACCGCCTGTCGACGCTCTACCAATGGGGACGAAGCGAGGCCGAGGCCATGGACTTCGAGTTCGACAGTTTGGCGCGTTCGGCATCCGAATTGCAGTCAGGCGCAATGCGGTTCGTGGACGGGGCGGGCCGACACGGCTCCAGCACGTGATGGTCCGACAGGGTTGACGGCATGGGCATTTCGGATTCGACGGATGCGTCGGACCGCCCTCGGAGTAGGGATCGGCGGGCCCGCTGATCGCGAACCGCCTAGTGGCACCGCGCGAATCGGTTCTCGCAATACATTCCGACGGCGTTCGAGCCCGCCGTGGGACCGCCTTCGTCGGCGGGATCCGGAGACAGCGCCGGGGTCGACGTGATGAGTTGATTGAGCACGCCCGGCCCCGACGGGTCTGACGAATCCGCATGCGCCACGCCGGTGCCACCGGTCAGAGCCAGGAGGATCACCGCCCCCGCCAGCAGTCCGAGAGCGCGCGGGTGAGAATTCATCGCCACCCTTTCCGTGGTCGCCGGAACACTGGTTACCGTAAGAGTTGCGCACCGATGTTCCATAACGGTCACGAACGCGAAACGACTTCGGCCGGTCGGCCGGCAAATTTCGGGCCCGGGATCCGGCCGCGCATACGGTATCGGTCGTGTGGCCGGTAGCCGTCAACGTCCGTCGCGCTGCGATTCTCGCGCTGTGCGTCGTTATGTCGGTGAACTCGGCGCCACCGGCGGCCGCCGATCCCGACGCCGAAAACGCCGCGGCCACCGCGGGCGCACCGGACGAAGGGCGGGTGCCGTCGTCCGATCCGGTTACCTACACGACGCCCGAAGGCTGGACCCTGACCCTTGCAGCCAGGGACGAGTCACAAACCCCCATCGCGCCGTTGACCACCGCGGTCTCGTCCCGCGAATACCTCGCCCGCGGAACGTTTTTCGGTTCGTTGGACGGGCTCGAACAGCCTCGCGGGGTGCTCGAGGTGGGTTACGAGATCGGCTGCGGGATCGACATGAGCACCTCCAACGGTGTCACCATCGCGGGCAGCGCCGGCGTCAGCCCGGGCCTCGGCATCGCGGGCCTGGGAGCCGGCACGCCAGTGGCCGTCCCGCTGATCACCACACCGCTGAACGGCGTGGTCACCGTGGGGCTCAAGCCCGGCGTCGTCATCGTCGTACCGGTGGCCAAGAAAGACTTCAAGGGCGCCAATCCCCGGGTCATCGTTACCGGGTTCCACGTCAAGATCGACGGCTGCGTCGGGCAGTCGTTCATCCGGTCCTACGCGACCCTGACCCAGGTGACCGACGAATCCGACGTCGTGCTGTCCTACGTCGGCGTCACCAAATCCGTCTGAGCTCTCCGGATCAAAACGGCGGGGGTTCGTCGTCGGGGGGTGCGGGACCCGCGGACGTCGATTGGGTGGCCAACCGCGCTTGGCGGTTGTGCCGGCGCTCGCTGGAGACGCGGTGGGCCCGGTTCTGGGCGCGGGTTCTCTTGCGACGCGGCATCATTGCGGTGCGTTCGCCGCGGCGCTCGGGTGCCGGGAGGACCGGGGCGTCGCCGGTGGGGGCGCACAGGCTGGGGAACAGCAGCGCGCTGCCCGGCATGGTCACATAAGTGTGTCCGTCGGGCAGCCGCCAGATCAGGGTGCCATCTTCCAATTGTTCGTCGCGCCAGCCCCAAAAGGTTTTCAGCAAATGATGTTGGCGGCAAAGGCATTTGAGGTTCGACGGGTGCGTCGCACCGCCCTCGGAGTAGGGAATCGTGTGGTCGATGTCGCAGTCGACGGCCGGGCGGTCACACCCCGGGGCCCGACACGTCAGGTCCCGGCACCGCACGAAATCGGCCAGCCCCCTCGACGGGGTGTAGCGCGGCTCCGCCTCGGCCGGGGCGCCCAGGGGCACGAGCTTGGCCGAGCCGGCCAGCTCGGCGATCACCTCGGCGGGCAGGAGTCCCTCAAACCCGGGCAGGACACCCGGGGCGGCTCCGTGGCCGGCGACGGTGGCCTGCTCGGCTAGGACGTGAATCACCACAGCGCTCGGGGTGCGCTCGGTGGCTGCACACTCGGGCGTTCCGCATTGGCACCGCAACCGCTCCGCCCCGGCGGCGAGCGCCCCCAGCGCGTCGGCGCGCCGCTGTCGGTGGGTACGCGGATCGGCGCCACACACGCTGCGGGCCAGCTCATCGAGCCGCCGGTCCAGCGCATGTCCGTCGGCGCCCAAGACGCTGCCGGTCAGCCAGCCCATGCCCGACTCGTTGGCTTGCACGTCCACGAACCGATCGTTGATCGCCTCCCTGGCCCGGCGCACCGCATCGGCATCCACCAGCGCCACCACCCGATCCACCGCCGCGCTCAACCCGCCCCGGGTCAGCGAGGGGCGCCGTGACAGCAACGCCGCAAGTCGGGCATCCACCCGCGCCAACACGTCGGCATCGGTGATCAGATCGGTGCGAAACACGATCGTCTGGAACGCGCGATAGTCGATATCACCGGCCTGGAACGCCTTGCCGACCTGCGGCAGCCGCTCGCGCATCGCCATCGCGTACCGCAGATAGCTGTGCGCCATCGCCACACTGCACTTCAGCGCCGCACCGACCTGCGCGGCGACCGCCTCCCACGCGTCGGCCGCCCAGTCCGCCTGCTCCCCCGAATCGCGGCAGCGCAGCACCAGCAGGTCCCCCACCGCTACCAAACGTTCGGCGGCGGCCCGTGCCTCCGCACGCCCCGCCTCACGCATCCGATCCAGCAACGCCGCCGATTCCGGCGTCGAACGGGATGCCAGCACGTACTCGAACATGTGTTCGATCATAGGACAGCCCTCCGACAACTAGATGGGCGGCGCGATGGGCCGTCAACCCGACACCGATCGAACTGTTTACGCCGACGGGAATCGGGTACGCAGCGGATGCGCTTCGGTCACGACGCGCCGTCGGGACCACCTCGGTTGAAACACGCAGCTGGGCGCATGCCAGATCTGGGCAGTCATCGCGAGCCTTCTTCGCGGTGGCCGCCTGAGCGTGTTTCGTTTCAGGAGTGAGGTGACGCATGAGCAAAACGGCGGCATGCTTTCTCCGCGCGCGGCTACCCGATCAGCTTGCCGCGCAATATGTCCCGGATACCCGCGTGGATCCGCGCGCGCAGCCAGTCGGCTAATTCATGAACCAACGAGCGAGGAAGGGAACCCAATGTTGTTGTCAGGCAACGGCGGTCGACGCACAGGCGAGGCCGAACACCTCGCCGAGCGGGCGTTGTACAACGTCGCGCACGGTCGCTTCGAACGCTCGCTGTCCGGGTTGACGGCGATCGCGGCCGTCGTCACGACGGCGGAAATCTATTTCGAGCACTACAAGGCCAGCTTCGGCAACAAGTGGATGTGGAGCCCGATCGTGGTGACACCGCCCGTGGTCGTCGCCGGAATCGGCGGGGTGTTCTCGCGGCGCTGGGCCAAACTCTGGCTGCCGATCACCGCGGGCGTCTATACCGCCAACGGCCTGATGGGCGAATATCTGCACGCGCGGGGGGTCGCCCGCAAGCCGGGCGGGTGGAAGAACGCGTCGTACAACGTGCCCATGGGCCCGCCGATCGCGGCCCCCGGACTGATGTGCATGGTCGGGGCGATGGGGCTGCTGGCCTCGATCCTGCGGCGCGAGCGGTTCCGGGGCTGAGCGCGATGGCCGACACCTCACGCCCGGATCACCTGCCCAACCTGCGTGCGGACCGCAAGCCCCCGCACCCGTCGTGGCTACCCAAGCAGCGCCGGGGTGTCACACCCCAAATGATCGGCCGCTACCCGGATTTCGACGTGCTGGAAACGACCGACACCTGGGACGAGGCCACCAAGAAGGTGGTGCTGGCGCGGCTGGAGCCGCCCGGGCCGCTGCGGTTTTTCACCGCCGAGGAGGAGCCGTGCCTGCGCGCGTTCTGCGACACGGTGCTGGCGCAGGACCGCGAGCCGCGCGTGCCGGTGGCCGAATCCGTCGACTCCAAGCTCGCCGACGGGCGCCTCGACGGCTACCAGTACGCCGACATGCCCGACGACCGCGACGCCTGGCGACTCGTGCTGCGGGGGCTCGACGAGACCGCGTCCAGCCGCTACGGCAAGGCGTCGTTCGCCGAAGCCGAGCCCGACACCCGCGAAGAGATCGTCGACCAATTCTCCCAGGGCGCCCTGGACGGCGGGGTCTGGGAGCGCATGAACGTCAAACGCGCCTGGTCGGTGTGCATGCGAATGGTGTTGTCCAGCTTCTACTCCCATCCGTGGGCGTGGAACGAGATCGGGTTCGGCGGACCGGCCTACCCGCGAGGGTTCATGCGCCTCGGCGGCGCCACCGGCCCGGCCGCCGCCCGCGAGCCCTTCGAGACCCCGGGCGCCACCGACGAGGACCCGGTCCGCGTGGTTCAGCGGGGTGAGCTGTGATGGGCGACCGGCTCCGTGGGCTGCTGAGGGGGGCGATCGGGCCGAAGGACAACGAATCACGGTTCCTGCTCGACGTGCACGCGCGCGACCTGCCCGGCGAAAAGACGATGCGGCGCTACCGCGACGACGACGAGGTCGACCTGGTGGTCGTAGGGGCGGGCGCCGGCGGATCGGTGCTGGCGCAACGGCTGGCGCGCGCCGGCTGGCGGGTGGTGATCATCGAGGCGGGCCCATTCTGGCACCCGGACGAGGACTGGGTGTCCGACGAGGCGGGCTCCCATTCCCTGTACTGGACGCAGAAGCGCATCATCGGCGGCGACGACCCGATCGAGTTGGGCAAGAACAACTCCGGGCGCGGGGTGGGGGGCTCGATGGTCCACTACGCCGGCTACACCCCGCGGTTCCATCCCAGCGACTTTCACACCCACACCCTCGACGGGGTCGGGGCGGACTGGCCGATCGGCTACGAGGACATCCGCCGCCACTACGAGCGCATCGAACTCGAGTTGCCGGTGGCCGGACAGAACTGGCCGTGGGGTTACCCGCACCGTTACTCCTTCTCGCCACACCCCATTTCGGGTGCCGCCGCCAAGCTGTGGCGGGGCGCGATGCAGCTGGGCATCGAGATGCGGGTCGGGCCCGTCGGCATCGTCAACGGCACCTTCGGCAACCGCCCCCACTGCATCTACCGCGGCTACTGCCTGCAGGGCTGCAAGGTCAACGCCAAGGCCAGCCCGTACGTCACGCACCTGCCCGACGCGCTGGCCCACGCGGTGGAGATCCGCGCCAACTGCATGGCCGCGCGCGTCGAGCTCGACGAGACCGGCGCCGCCCGCGGGGTCGTCTACTACGACGAGGCCGGCGGCACCGAACGGCTGCAGCGGGCCAAGGCCGTCGCGATCGCCGGGTATTCCATTGAAACGCCACGCCTGCTGCTGAACTCGGCGAGCGAACGCTTCCCGAATGGATTGGGCAACAACGACGACCAGGTCGGCCGCTATGTGATGGTGCAGGGCGCCACGCAGTCGGCGGGCCGGTGGCCCGAAGAAATCCGGATGTACAAGGCCCCGCCCCCCGAGGTGTCCTCGGAGCAGTTCTACGAGACCGACGCGTCGCGCGGGTTCGCCCGCGGCTTCTCCATCCAGACCGTCTCGCCGCTGCCCATCGGATGGGCCGAACACGTGCTGGCCGACGGGCATTGGGGCCGCGCGTTGCGGGAGTACATGCGCGACTACAACCACTGGGCGACCATCGGCGTGCTCAACGAGTTGTTGCCGTTGCCGGAAAACCGGGTCACCCTCGCCGAAGAGACGGACCGCTACGGCCTCCCGGTGGCACGGTTCGATTACACGTTGTGCGACAACGACAAGGCCAATATGGCCTACTCCACCGAGGTGATCGGCGACATCCTGCAGGCCGCAGGCGCCCAGGACGTGCTCACCATCCAGCGCTTCGCCCACCTGATCGGCGGCGCCCGGATGGGCACCCGCCCGGACAACTCGGTGGTGGACTCCGATCACCGGGTGTGGGGCGTGCCGAACCTGTTCCTGGCGGACGGCTCGGTGTGTCCGACGCAGGGCTCGGCGAACCCGGCGCTGACGATCATGGCGCTGGCCTCACGGCTCGCCGAACGGATGGCGACCCGGAAGATCGGCACCGACGTCGTGGCGAGGCGACCGGCGGAGGCGGGGATCCGTGGCTGACCACACGATCGACGTCGAGGCGACCTACTCCCCCCGGGTGTTGCGCGAATACGCGCTGCTGGCCGACGGCGAGCGGGGCGCCCTGATCGGGCCGCAGGGCGACGTGGCGTGGATGTGCGCGCCGCGATGGCACTCGGACGCGGTGTTCTCCAACCTCATCGGGGGCGGCGGGATGTACGCGATCACCCCGACCGACGTGCGGCACGTGTGGGGCGGCTATTACGAGCCGGGCAGCCTGATCTGGCGCAACCGCTGGATCACCCGCGATGGCATCGTGGAATGCCGCGAGGCCCTTGCCTTTCCGGGCGACCCCGAGCGGGTGGTGCTGCTGCGCCGCCTGATCGGCTGCCGCGGCACCGCGTGCGTGCGGGTGGTGCTGCAGCCGAGCGCCGCGTTCGGCCGCCACGGCCGCGGCGAGGCGAGCGTCGACGACGGGATCTGGAGCGGAAAGTCGGGACCGCTGCGATGGCGCTGGGCCGGCGGCTGCGACGTCCGCTCCGTGCGGGGGACGCGCGGCCGCGGGGAGCTCCTCACCTGCGAGATCACCGTCGACGAGGGCGGTCGGCACGACTTCGTGCTGGAGCTCTCCGAACGCGCGCTCCCCGACCGGCCGCCCGACCCCGACATCACCTGGGACGCAACCGAAGCCGCGTGGCACCGCAGCATGCCCGAGCTGAACTGCACCATCGCCCCGCGCGATGGGCGGCACTCCTACGCCGTGCTGCGGGGGTTGACCAGCAGCGGCGGTGGGATGGTCGCCGCCGCGACGATGAGCCTGCCCGAACGCGCGCACACCAACCGGAACTACGACTACCGCTACGCGTGGATCCGCGACCAGGTCTACGCCGGTATCGCCGCGGCGACGGTCGGCGCGAACGAATTGCTGGACCGCGCGGTCGAATTCGTAGGCGCCCGCCTACTCGAACACGGGCCCGACCTCAGGCCGGCCTACACCGTGACCGGCGACAGCGTGCCCGGCGAGGAAGACCTCGACCTGCCCGGCTATCCCGGGGGCACCGACAAGGTGGGCAATTGGGTCAACCAGCAATTCCAGCTCGACGTTTTCGGGGAGGCGCTGCAGCTGCTGGCCCGGGCGGGCAATGCCGGCCGGCTCGACGCCGAGGGGTGGCGCGCCGCGCAGACCGCCATCGGGGCGATCGAAAAGCGCTGGCGCGAACCGGATGCGGGCATTTGGGAGATCGACGACGAGCACTGGACGCAGTCCCGCCTGGCATGCGTGGCCGGGCTGCGCGCCATCGCCAAGGTGGCCGGCGGCGGCCCCGAGGTGGCCGCCTGCACGTCGCTGGCCGACGCGATCCTGGCCGACACCGCCGCCGGCAGCCTGCACCCGCAGGGCGGCTACTGGCAGCGCAGTCCGCGATTGCGCGGCACCGACGCGTCGCTGCTGTTGGCGCCCGTGCGCGGGGCCGTGCCCGCCGACGACCCGCGCACCAGGGCCACGCTGGACGCCGTCCGCGAGCAGCTCAGCGACGACGGGTTCGTCTACCGCTTCCGGCACGACGAGCGGGACCTCGGCGACGCCGAGGGCGCGTTCCTGCTCTGCGGGTTCATGATGGCGCTCGCCGAACACCAACTGGGACATGACCATTGCGCGATGCGCTGGTTCGAGCGCAACCGCGCCGCCTGCGGACCCCCGGGATTGTTCTGCGAGGAATACGACGTCCGGCAGCGCCAGCTGCGCGGCAACCTTCCCCAGGCCTTCGCGCACGCGCTGCTGCTGGAGTGCACGTCCACCCTGGCCGACGACGCCGTCCATCACGGCTGAAAGGAGATTTCGGCGATGACACCGACCCCGAAGACAATCGTGATCACCGGAGCCAGCGCCGGCATCGGGCGGGCCGCCGCCCAATTGTTCGGGCGGCGCGGGGCGAACGTGGCCCTGCTCGCCCGCGGCACCGCCGGGCTGGACGGCGCCGCGCGCGACGTCGAAGCCGGTGGCGGCAAGGCGCTGGCCATCCCGACCGACGTCGCCGACCACGACGCGGTCGTCGCCGCCGCCGACGAGACCGAGGCCGCATTCGGGCCCATCGACGTCTGGGTCAATGTCGCCTTCACCTCCGTGTTCGCGCCGTTCAGCGAGATCACCGCGGAGGAGTTCAGACGCGTGACCGAGGTGTCGTACCTCGGCTACGTGCACGGCACCATGGCGGCGCTGAACAAGATGCGGCCGCGGGACCGCGGCACCATCGTCCAGGTCGGCTCCGCGCTCAGCCAGCGGTCCATCCCGCTGCAGTCCGCCTATTGCGGCGCCAAGCATGCCATCAACGGGTTCACCGAATCGGTGCGCTGCGAGCTGCTGCACGAGCACTCGAAGGTGCGGGTGACCGTCGTGCAGATGCCCGCGGTCAACACCCCCCAGTTCTCCTGGGTGCTGTCCCGGCTGCCGCGCCATCCCCAGCCGGTGCCCCCGATCTATCAGCCCGAGGTCGCCGCCCGCGGTGTCCTCTACGCCGCGGATCACCCTGGGCGCAAACAATATTGGGTCGGGGATTCCACGATGGTGACACTGCTCGCGCAGAAATTCGTCGCACCGCTGCTGGACCGCTACCTGGGCCGCACCGGGTACGACTCGCAGCAGACCGACGAGCGCGTCGGCGCGGGGCGGCCGCACAACCTGTGGCACCCGCTCGACCAGGAGCCGGGCAGCGAGCACGGCGCCCACGGCGGGTTCGACGACAAGTCCCACACGTTGAGCCCGCAACTGTGGGCGTCGCAGCATCCCGTCGTCAGCGGCACCGGCGCGCTTGGGGCGGCGGGGCTCGGCGCGTGGCTCGCGGCCCGCCGGTGGACCCGATGACGCTCGACGCGCCCGTCGACGACGTCACCGCGCAGGTCTACGAAATCCCCACCGACGCACCGGAAGCCGACGGTACCCTGCCCTGGTCGTCGACCACGCTGGTGCTGGCCGCGGTCACGGCCGGCGGGCGGCGCGGGATCGGCTACACGTACGCCGACGGCGCCTGCGCGGCGTTGATCACCGGGGCGCTCGCGGGCACGCTCACCGGACACAGCGCGCTGGACATCACCGGCGGCTGGCAGGCGATGGTCAGGGCGATGCGCAACAACGGACGGCCCGGGTTGGTGTCGTGCGCCATCTCGGCGATCGACACCGCCCTGTGGGACCTCAAGGGCAAGCTGCTCGAGCTACCGGTCTGCCGGCTGCTCGGCATGGCGCACGACGCGGTGCCGATCTACGGCAGCGGCGGCTTCACCACCTACGACGAGCGGCAGACCCGCGCCCAGCTGGAACGCTGGGTGGACGAGTGGAAGATTCCGCGGGTCAAGATCAAGATCGGCGAGTCCTGGGGCTCCGACGAGCGCCGCGACCTCGATCGGATCGCCCTGTCGCGCAGCGTGATCGGGCCCGAGGTGGAACTCTATGTCGACGCCAACGGCGCCTACCGCCGCAAGCAGGCGATCCGGGTCGCCCACGCGATGGCCGACCAGGACGTCACCTGGTTCGAAGAACCCGTCTCCTCCGACGACCTCGCCGGGCTGCACGAGGTGCGCGACCAGGTGACCCCGGACGTCACCGCCGGCGAGTACGGCTACGACCTGGTCTACTTCCACCGCATGCTGGCCGCCGGGGCGGTCGACTGCCTGCAGATCGACGTCACCCGCTGCGGCGGCATCACCGACTGGCTGCGGGCCGCGGCCGTCGCCGCCGCCCACAACGTCGACGTGTCCGGGCACTGCGCCCCCAACCTGCACGCCCACGTGGCGGCCGCCGTACCGAACCTGCGGCACCTGGAGTACTTCCACGATCACCACCGCATCGAGCACATGTTCTTCGACGGCGCCCTGCCCCCCGACGGCGGCGCCCTGCGGCCGGACCAACACCGGCCCGGGCTGGGGCTGGACTTCAAGCACGCCGACGCCGAGCCGTACCGAAAAGCCTGATCCGTGCATGGACCCGCGCAAAAGTGGGCATTGATATGCCAGGGACATAGTTACGGATCTGAAGGGCAACGCGCGATGACCGTGAACTTCGAGGACGAGGCCGTTCACCGGCGCGACGGGGAGCCCACCCGGGAGGCGGCCGCGTCGGAGGCGCTGATGTCCGGCGTGGTGGCAGAGGACGACCTGAGCGCGGTCGACTTGGTGCTGGGGCTGGGCGAACCGCAGCGCGTCGGTCGCTTCCGGTTCTTCCTGGACGGCCAGCGCTGGGAGTGGTCGGACGCGGTCGCGCGGATGCACGGGTACCGGCCCGGGCAGGTCGAGCCCACCACGGACCTGCTGCTCAAGCACAAGCATCCCGAGGACCGCGAACGCGCCTCGGCCGTCCTGGACCGCGTGATGCGGGGCAAGCCGTTCAGCAGTCGGCACCGCATCGTCGACACCGGGGGCCGCACCCTGTGCGTCGTCGTCGCGGGCGACCGGATGCTCGACGACCACGGCACCGTGATCGGGACGTCCGGGTTCTACGTCGACGTCACCGACTCGCTGCAGACCGACATCAACAAGGTCCTGTCGGCGGTGGCCGACGCCCGCGCCCGAATCGAGCAGGCCAAGGGCGTGCTGATGGCCGCCTACGACATCTCCGCCGAGCGGGCGTTCGACATCCTGGTGTGGCGCTCCCAGGAGACCAACCTGAAGCTGCGCGACCTCGCCAGCCGCTTCCTGGACGCGGTGGCCAGCAAGGCGTCGGCGGAGACCCAGAGCGAAGTCGACCGGGCGCTGCTGACCCTGGAGTAGCCGCAGTAGGGTCGGGCCAGTGGCGCACCTATTGGGAGCCGAGGCCATCCGCCTCGAATATCCGACCCAGCTGGTATTCGATTCGGTCACGCTGGGCGTGAACGACGGCGCGCGCATCGGCATCGTCGGCCGCAACGGGGACGGGAAGTCCAGCCTGTTGCGGCTGCTCACCGGCCAGCTGCGGCCCGACTCGGGCCGCGTGACCCGCCGCAGCGGCTTGCGCGTCGGCGCGCTCAGCCAGGCCGACACCCTGGACCCGGCCCACACGGTGGGCTGGACGCTGGTCGGCGAGGCGGCCGAACACCAGTGGGCCGGCGACCCCCGGGTCCGCGACGTGGTCGCCGGCTTGGTCTCCGACATCGATTGGGACGCAGCGATATCCACGCTCAGCGGAGGTCAGCGCCGGCGGGTGCAGCTGGCCCGGCTGCTGGTCGGCGAGTGGGACGTCATCGCCCTCGACGAGCCCACCAACCATCTCGACATCGAGGGCATCACCTGGCTGGCCGACCATCTCAAACAGCGCTGGGCGCGCAACACCGGCGGGCTGCTGCTGGTGACGCACGACCGCTGGTTCCTCGACGAGGTCGCCACCACGACGTGGGAGGTGCACGACGGGATCGTGGAGCCGTTCGAGGGCGGCTACGCGGCGTACGTGCTGCAGCGCGTCGAACGGGACCGGCTGGCCGCCACCGCGGAAGCCAAGCGGCAGAACCTGATGCGCAAGGAGCTGGCGTGGCTGCGTCGCGGCGCGCCGGCGCGGACCTCGAAGCCCAAGTTCCGCATCGAGGCGGCCAACCAGCTGATCGCCGACGTGCCGCCGCTGCGCAACACCGTCGAGCTGGCCAAGCTGGCCACCGCCCGGCTCGGGAAGGACGTCATCGATCTGCTCGACGTGTCGGTCTCGTTTGACGGCCGTCCGGTGCTGCGCGACGTCGAATGGCGGATCGCCCCGGGCGAACGCACCGGCATCGTCGGCGCCAACGGCGCCGGGAAGTCGACGCTGCTCGGGCTGATCGCCGGGACCATCGCGCCGGACGCCGGACGGGTCAAGCGCGGCAAAACCGTTCAGCTGGCCGTGCTCGACCAGCAGGGCGACGCCCTGGCCGGCCTCACCGACGACCGCATCGCCGACGTCCTGGCCCGGTTGCGCGGCGGCTACGAGGTCGAGGGCCGCGAGGTGACGCCGGCCCAGCTGCTGGAACGGCTGGGGTTCGGGCGCGGCCAGTTGTCCGCGCGCATCGGCGAGCTCTCCGGCGGGCAGCGGCGGCGGTTGCAGCTGATGCTCACGCTGCTCTCCGAGCCGAACGTATTGCTGCTCGACGAGCCGACCAACGACGTCGACACCGACATGCTCACCGCGATGGAAGACCTGCTCGACTCGTGGGCCGGGACCTTGATCGTCGTCTCGCACGACCGCTACCTGCTCGAGCGGATCACCGATCAGCAGTACGCCGTTCTCGACGGCCGGTTGCGGCACCTGCCCGGTGGCATCGACGAGTACCTGCGGCTGGCGGCGCGCGAGGCCGGCGCCGCGGCGGACGGCGGCCCGGCGCCCGCGGAGCCGCAAGGCATGTCCGGGGCGCGGCGCCGGGCCACCGAGAAGGAGCTGGCCGGCGTCGACCGCCAGCTCGCCCGGCTGGCCGACCGGATCGTGGACAAACACCACGAACTCGCCCGCCACGACCAGTCGGACCATGTCGGCATCACGCGGCTCACCCGGGAATTGCGGGCGCTCGAGGACGAGGTCGCCGAGACGGAGGGCCGCTGGCTGGAGCTGTCGGAGGCGCTGGAATGACGCCCGTGCGGTACCGGCCCGGCGAGGCCTTGCTGGCGCTGTACCGGCGGCGCGGCCCGGTCATCAACTCCGGCGTCGGCCGGCACGGTTACACCTACCTGCTGGGCGCCGAGGCGAACAAGTTCGTGTTCGCCAACGCCGACGCGTTCAGCTGGCGGTTGACGTTTCAGAACCTCGCCATCGTCGACGGACCCACCGCGTTGATCGTCAGCGACGGCGACGATCACCGGCGCCGGCGCAGCGTCGTCGCGCCCGGGCTGCGGCACCGGCAGATCCAGGACTACGTCGCCACCATGGTGTGCACCATCGACGCCGTGATCGACGGCTGGCGGCGCGGGCAGCGGCTGGACATCTACTCCGCGTGCCGTTCGGCGGTGCGGCGCAGCACCGCCGAGAGCCTGTTCGGCCCGCGCCTGGCCACCCATTCGGACTTTCTGGGCGAACAGCTGCAGCCGCTGCTGGACCTGACTCACCAACTGCCGCAGTCGGTTGCGCTGCAACGGCGGCTCAACGCACCGGGGTGGCGACGGGCGGTGGCCGCCCGGAAACGCATCGACGCCCTGGTGGACGAGCAGGTCGCCGCCGCGCGGGCCGAGCCCCGGCCCGACGACCACATGCTGACGATGCTGATCAACGGTCGCGGAGACGAGGGTTATGCGCTGGGCGACAACGAGATTCGCGACGCCGTCATCTCACTGATCACCGCCGGCTACGAGACCACCAGCGGCGCGCTGGCATGGGCGATCTACACGCTGCTCTCCGTGCCGGGCGCGTGGGACACCGCGGCCCGCGAAGTGGCACGCGTGCTCGGCGGACGGCCGCCGGGCGCGGCCGACCTGACGGCGTTGACCTACCTCAACGGGGTCGTGCAGGAAACCCTGCGGCTCTACCCGCCCGGGGTGATCTCGGCGCGCAAGGTGATCCGCGAGATCTCCTTCGACGGCCACCGCATACCGGCGGGCCGGCTGCTCATCTTCAGCCCATACGTCACGCATCGCATCCCCGAAATCTGGCCCGGGCCAACGCAATTCCGGCCGGAGCGGTGGGACCCCGACGCCCCGGGCTACCGCAAACCCGCCCCACACGAGTTCATTCCGTTCAGCGGGGGCCTGCACCGCTGCATCGGCGCGGCCATGGCCACCACCGAGATGACCGTGATGCTGGCCCGGTTGCTCGCCAGGACCACACTGCGGATGCCGCCTCAGCGCATCCGCGCGGCCAACCTTGCCGCGTTGTCCCCGAAGCCGGGGTTGACCGTCGACGTCGTCGCCACCACCGACCTAGCGCCAGCTCAGTAGCACGAACTCGGCGCTGAATCCCGGGCCCATCGCGAGCATCAGCCCGGGGCCCCCGCCGGGCGGCGGCTTGGCGATGGTGTCGCGCAGGATGTGCAGCACCGACGCCGACGACAGGTTCGCGACCTCGCCCAGCGAGCGCCAGGTCAGCTCGAGGGCGTCCGGGGGCAACTCGAGGGCGTTGCCGATCGCGGTGATGACCTTGGGGCCGCCGGGGTGCGCCACCCAAGCGCCCACGTCGTCCTTGGTCAGCCCGTGGGCACTCAGGAAGCGGCCGACGTCGTCGGCCAGGTAACGGTCGATGAAGTTGGTGAGCTCCGGCGACATCACCAGGTGCAGCCCGGCCGAGCTGACGTTCCAGGCCATGACGTGCAGCGATTCGGGATACAGCCGGCTGCGGGAATCGACGATGTCGGGCCCGCTGGGGCTCAGCCGTTCGGCGCGACGGTCACCGACCGCGACCACGGCGGCCGCCCCATCCCCGAACATCGCGGTGCCCACCAGGCCGGACACGGTCGGCTTGACCGCCGGGAAGGTGAGCGAGCACAGCTCGACCGACACCAGGACCGCGACGCCGTCCGGGGCGCCGCGCAGGTAGTCGTGCAGGCGGCCCACCCCCGCCGCGCCGGCCGCGCAACCGAGCCCGAACAGCGGCACCCGGCGCACGTCCGGGCGAAGGCCGAGCCGTCCGGCGATCCGCGCGTCGAGCGACGGGACCGCCACCCCGGTGACCGTGGTGGTGGCGATCATGTCGATGTCCCGTGGCTGCAGGCCGGCCTCCTCGAGCGCCCCCAGCAACGCTTCGCAGCCCAGTTCGACGGCGTGTTCGATGAACACCTCGTTGGCCTCACCGAAATCGGTGAGCGACGGGTAGCGCTCCAGCGGCAGGACCAGGTGGCGGCCGTTGACCTTGGCGGCGGCGTGCAACCGCCGGACGATCTCCTCGTGTTCGGCCAGAGCCGGCAATTCGACGAGCTGGTCCGTGATTTCGGCCTGGCTGTAACGATGCGGGGGCAACGCTCCGAAAACACCCGCGATGACGCTCATGCCCAACCCTTTTGCCCGCGTCCCAGCTCGAATGGGACATTCGCCGATTTCCGAAGTTTAAGCAATCGGCGGTAATTCGGCAAAAGTTTGAAGTATTCGACATGTGTCTTATTGCTTCGGCATTTTTTCATTCGGAGTCCTGGTTTTTCAGTGCCATCGCGATGAGGGCGTCGGGGCTCAGCGAGTCGATGGGATCGGTGACCGGTTGGGCCACAACGCTTTCCGGGCCGCCGGCGAGCAGGAGCAGTTTGTCGAGCAATCCGGTCCTCCTCAGCTCGGCGAGCGGAATGTTGCGCAGCGAGGACCACACCTTTTCCTCGTCCGATTCCCGGTCCTCGCCGCGGAATAGCTGCTGGCGCAGATGGTCGGCCAGCGCGGCGGGAGTGGGATAGTCGAAGATCAGGGTTCGCGACAACGCCAACCCGGTCGTCGTCGTGAGCCGGTTGCGCAATTCGACCCCGGTCATCGAGTCGAAGCCCAGGTCGGCAAAGGCGCGGTCGCGACCGATGGCCCGCGCGTCCGGATGTCCCGCGACGGCGGCCGCGTGCTCGCAGACCAGCTCGGCCAGCCGCCGCTGTTGCTCCTCGGGCGCCAGGCGGTGTAGCTGCTCGGCCAGATTCGGGGACCGGGCCGCGTTGGGGCGGAGCACATCCTGCGTGCCACCCAGCCAGAACCGTTGGCGGGCAAAGCCGTACGTCGGCAGGTCGACGCGTCGACCCCCGGAGTCGGCCAATACGGCCGGCCAGCCGACGGCCACCCCGGCGGCGAACAGGCGGCCGGCCGCGATCAGCAGCGACTCGGCCTCGGGAGCGTCCTTGGGCAGGGTGGTCACCGAGATCGGCCGCTCGGTGGTCATTGACTGGTCCACCGCCGCGCTCAACCCGCCGCCAGGGCCCGCCTCCGCGAACGCCGTCACCCCGAGGGCCTCGGCGGCGCGCACGCCGTCGAGGAAGCGCACGGGCCGGCGCACGTGCTCGACCCAGTATCGCGCGGACCCGTAGCCGGGGCCGGCCGGCTCCCCGGACACGTTGGATATCAGGCAGATTCGCGGCTGTTGCGGCTCGATGTCGGCGATCCGGCGCGCGAACTCGTCGAGCATCGGTTCCATCAGCGCCGAATGAAACGCGTGCGAGACCGCCAACCGGTGTGTGCGCCTGCCGCTTTCCGCCAACCGATCCGTCAGGGCGGTGACCGCGGCGCGCTCGCCGGACAGGACCACCGCATTGGGGCCATTGACCGCCGCGATGCCGACACTGTCGCCGAGCATCGGGGCGACCTCCGCCTCGGTGGCGCTCACCGCCACCATCACCCCGTCGCCCGGCAGCGCCGCCATCAGCCGGCCGCGCGCCGCCACGATGCGCGCCGCGTCGCCCAGCGCCAGCACCCCCGCCACATGCGCGGCCGCGATCTCGCCGACCGAATGACCCAGAACCACCTCGGGCGTCACCCCCCAGGATCGCCACAGCGCCGCCAGGGCGACCTCGAGCACGAATAAGGCCGGCTGCGCGAACTCGGTGCCGCGCAACAGCTCCGCGTCGGTGCCCCACATCACCTCGCGCAACGGCGACCGCAGGTGGGGATCCATCGCGGCCGCGGCCTCGTCGAAGGCACGCGCGAAGGCCGGGAACCGCCGGTGGAGTTCGCGACCCATTCCCGGCCATTGGGAGCCCTGGCCGGGGAACACGAAGGCGATCTTGGCCGCGGGCCCGGCCCGGCCGGCGATCACGCCGGGGGCGGGCTCCCCGGCGGCCAGGGCCACCAGTTCGCGCGTCAACTCTTCGGGATCGCCGCCGACCAGCACCGCCCGCCGCTCGAACACCGAGCGCGTCGTCGCCAGCGACCACGCCACGTCCGCGGGGCTCACCCCCGGCTCGGCCACCCACTCCGCCAGCCGGCGCGCCTGGTTGGCCAGGGCCCGCCCCGAGCGGGCCGACAGCACCCATGCGAGCGGCGGTTCGTGCGGTTCGGCGGGCGTATCCGGTTGCGGCGGGGCCTGTTCCACGACGACGTGTGCGTTGGTGCCGCCCATCCCGAAGGACGACACACCGGCGCGGCGCGGGCGCCCCGCCGCCGGCCAGGGCAGCGCGGCGGTGTTCACGCGCAGGTGTTCGAGTTCGGGATTGCCGTCGGCGTAGTTCAAGCTCGGCGGCAGCACCGAATGTCGCACGGCCAGTGAGGCTTTGAGCAGGCCCGCTATCCCGGCCGCGCCGCCGGCGTGACCGATGTTGGTCTTGACCGAACCCACGTGCACTGCGCGCTCGCGCGCCGCGAACACCTCGCCGAGCGCCTGGGCCTCAACCGCGTCGCCGACCTTGGTGCCGGTGCCGTGGGCCTCGATGTAGTCGATGTCGCCGGCGCCGAGGCCGGCGGTGGCGAGCGCCCGCCGGATCACGTCCGCCTCGGCGGAGACGGAAGGCACCGTCTGCCCGGCTGCGCTGTGCCCGGCGTTACCGACGGCGCTGCCGCTGATGACCGCGTGGACGCGGTCCCCGTCGCGCAGGGCCGCCGGCAACGGCTTCAGCAGGACCAGTCCCCCGCCCTCGCCGCGCACGTAACCGTCCGCGCGCCGATCGAACGCATAGGTGCGACCGGACGTCGACAGCGCACCGAATTCGCGCTCCAGCATTGCGGTTTCGTCGGCCAGGTTCAGGTGAACCCCGCCGGCGATCGCCAGCGCCGACTCGCCGGCGCGCAGGCTCTCACAGGCGAGGTGCACGGCGAGCAGCGACGACGATTGGCCGGAGTCGACGGTCATGCTCGGCCCGCGCAAACCGAAGGCGTACGAGACCCGGTTGGCGATCATCCCCCGGCTGATTCCGGCGAACGAGTGGTGGTCGAGGTTGTCGGCGATGTCGCGCAGCGTGAGGACCGCGTAGTCGTCGGCCATCGCCCCCACATACACCGAAACGTCTTTGCCACGAATGCTTTCGGGTACCACGAACGCGTCCTCGAAGGCTTCCCAGGCCAGTTCGAGGGCCAGCCGCTGGCGAGGGTCCATCGCGCACGCCTCGCGCGGCGAGAGGTTGAAGAAGTCGGCGTCGAACTCCGCGACGTCCCCGGGCAACCGCGTCGCTTCCCGGCCGTTGCGGATCAGATCCCAGAACTCGCGCGGGTTTGCCGCGCCGGGGAATCGGCACGCCAGGCCGATGACTGCGACGTCCGTCATGCTAGGGGCCGATCTCTTCGTCGAGGATCGCGAAGAGTTGGCTCTCGGTGGCGGTGGCGATGTCGTCGTCGAACGGGTCGTCGGGCTGCTCCGGGTGGTGCACTTCCGCCGGCCCCGTCAGCGAGCGCAGCAGGCCTTCCAGCCGGGTGACCAGCTGCGCCTTGTCGCCTGGGCTCCAGTCGGATTGCCCGAGCAGCGCCTGCAATTCGCGGGCCACGTCGTTGAAGCGGGCCATTCGGTCGGGCGGCGCACCGGCCGTGCCGGTGGTCAGCTGGCCGTCGAGATGCTCGGCCAGCGCCGCCGGCGTCGGGTAATCGAAGATCACCGTGGGCGAAAGGGTCAGGCCGGTCGCGATCTTGAGCCTGTTGCGCAGCTCCACGGCGGTCAACGAGTCGAACCCGAGGTCCCCGAAAGCCTGGTCGGCGTTGACGTCGGCGGTGCTGTGCCCCAACACCGTGGCGGCGTTGCCGCACACCAGGTCGATCAGTTCGCGCCGGCGCTGCTCGGGGGCCAGGCCGTCCAGCCGCGCCCGCAGGCCGGTCAACGACACCATGTCAGTGGGGTCGAGGACCCGTCGGGCGCGCCGAATGGCCAACTGGCTCAACAGCGGTGGCAGCGCGGCGCCGGCGTGGGCCAGCGCGGCGGTGTCGAGCCGGGTGGCCACGACGACGGGCGGCTCCGTCAGCAGCGCGGCGTCGAGCAGGCCGAGCGCCTGCCGGGTGGACAGCGGGGCGAGCCCAGCGCGGCTCATCCGCGCCTTGTCGCGGTCGCCCAGGTGCCGGGTCATGGCCGACGCCTCTTCCCACATCCCCCAGGCGATCGACAGGGCGGGCAGGCGATGGGCGTGGCGGTAGGCCGCCAGTCCGTCGAGGAAGCTGTTGGCCGCGGCGTAGTTGCCCTGACCCGGCGCCCCGACGATCCCCGCCATCGACGAGAACAGCACGAACGCCGAAAGATCCAGATCCCGGGTCAGCTCGTGCAGGTGCCACGCCCCGTCGACCTTGGACCGCAGCACCGTATCGATGCGCTCCGGTGTCAGGGACGCGATCACCGCGTCGTCGAGCACCCCCGCGGCGTGAAATACGCCGCGCAGCGGGAAGCGCTCCGGCACCCGCGCCAGCAACCCGGCCACGGCGTCCCGGTCGCCCACGTCGCAGGCCACCACCGACACCTCGGCGCCCGCCTCGCGCAGCTCGGCGACCAGCCCCGTCAACCCGTCCGCCCGTTCACCGCTGCGGCTGACCAGCATGACGTGCGGTACCCGGTAGCGGTCGACGAGGTGCCGGGCCACGGCCGAACCCGCCATGCCGGTTCCGCCGGTGATCAGTGCGGTGCCGCCGCCCAGCCCGGCCGGCCCGTCGGGCATCGTGAGCACCACCTTGCCGATGTGGCGGGCCTGGCTCACGAACCGGTACGCCTCCGCGGCGCAACGCACGTCGAAGGCCTTGACGGGCAGGGGCTTTAGAGCTCCGGTCGAGAACAGGCGCATCAGTTCGGCCGACATCGCCGCGATGCGGTCCGGGCCGGCCTCCATCAAGTCGAACGCGCGGTAATAGATCTCGGGGTGCGCCGCCGGGTCGCGCAGGTCGGTCTTGCCCATCTCGATGAAGCGCCCGCCGCGGCCGAGCAACCGCAGCGACGCGTCGGTGAACTCGCCGGCCAGCGAGTTCAGCACGACCTCCACGCCGACTCCGCCCGTGGCCGCGGAGAACTTCTCCTCGAACTCCAGCGTCCGCGAATCCGCGATGTGATCGTCGTCGATGCCCATGGCGCGCAGGGTGTCCCACTTGCCGCGGCTCGCGGTCGCGAAAACCTCGGCCCCCCAATGCCGGGCCAGCTGCACGGCCGCCATGCCGACGCCGCCGGCACCGGCGTGCACCAGCACCCGCTCGCCGGCGCGCAGGCCCCCCAGGACCGACAACCCGTAATACGCCGTCAAGAACACCACCGGCACGCCCGCGGCCTGCGCGAACGACCAGCCCGACGGCAGCGGCGTCACCAGCCGGCGATCGACGACCGCCTCGGACCCGGTCAGGCCCAAGATGCCCATCACCGCGTCGCCTACCGCCAAATCCGTGACGCCGGCGCTGATCTCGGTCACCAGGCCGGCACCCTCCGCGCCCAGCTGCGCGGCACCCGGGTACATGCCCAGGGCCACCAGCACGTCGCGGAAGTTCACCCCGGCGGCGGCGACCGCCACCCGCACCTGGCCGGCGGCGAGCTCGGCCGGCGGGCCCGACTGCACGGCCAGGTCCTCCAGCGTTCCGGCGTCGCCGGCGGCCAGCCGCCACACCGACGGCGGCCCGGGCAACGGCAACAGCGGGTGCGGCTTGAGTGGCTGCAGCCGGGCGCCGTAGGCGATGCCCCCTCGCACCACCAATTGCGGCTCCCCGCAGCCGATCACGGAGGCGAGATCGAGCGATCCGTCGGAGTCGACCAGCACCGCCAGGCCCGCCTGCTCGGCCTGCGCCGAGCGCACCAGCCCCCACACCGCCGCGCCGGCCAGGTCCGAGACCTCCTCGCCGGGCAGCGCGACCGCGCCGCGGGTCAGCACCACCAACGGCCCGGCGCCCTCAACCCTGGACTGCAACAAGCCCAACGCCTCATGGGTCGCGGCGTAGACCGACCCGACCACTCCGTCGCCGTTCGAGGGCGGCCGCCACACCTCGGGATCGGCCCCACCGGCGTTGTCCGCCAACGTGATCGGGGACCACACCGCCTCCAGGAGTTCGCCGCCGCCGGACCGCGCCGCCGCGGCCGCCGCCAACTGGGCGGCCGACACCGGCCGCGTCACCAGCTCCCGCACCGACAGCACCGGCAGGCCCGACGAATCGGCCAGTTCCACCGACACGGCGCCCTTCCCCACCGGTGCCAGCCGCACCCGGACCCGTGACGCGCCGGCCGCGTGCAGGCACACCCCTTGCCAGGAGAACGGCAAGACGGCCTCGGCGTCCTCGTCGGCCACACCCAGGGCGTGCAGCGCCGCATCCAGCACCACCGGATGGATCCCGAAGCCGCCCACCGTGACACCGTCCTGCTGTGGGGCCTCGACCTCGGCGAAGATCTCGGTCCCCCGGCGCCACACCTTCCGCAGGCCGCGGAACGCCGGCCCGTACCCGTAGCCGCGCCCCGCCAAATCGTCGTAGGCGCCGGTCACGTCGACCGCCGCGGCGCCGACGGGCGGCCACACCGACAGGTCCGCGTCCGGCGCGGGCGAGCCGTCGCTCACCACGCCCTGGGCGTGCAGGGCCCAGTCGGGACCGGCCTGCGAATAGACCGCAACCGCACGGGATCCGGTCCCGCCGGCGGCGTCCACCACCACCTGCACCCGCACCCCGCCGGCGGCCGGCAGGGGCAACGGGGCCGACAGCGTCAGCTCCTCGATCACCGGGCAGCCGACCTCGTCGCCCGCCCGCAGCACCAGCTCGACGAACCCCGCGCCCGGGAACAACACGGTCCCGGTCACCGCGTGATCGGCCAGCCACGGCTGGGCCGCCGTCGACAGCCGGCCCGTCAACACCACACCGCCCGAATCGGGGCGCTCCACCACCGCGCCCAGCAGGGCATGCTCGGCGCCGGTCAATCCCAGGCCCGCGGTGTCCCGGCCGCCCACGGCCTCCGGCGACAGCCAAAACCGGCGCCGCTGAAAGGCATACGTCGGCAGGTCGACGCGGTGGGCGGTCAGGCCGGCGAACGCCGCGGCCCAGTCCACCCCGGCGCCGGAGACGAACAGCTGGCCGGCCGCCAGCAGCAGCGAATCGACTTCGGGACGGTCCTTGGACATCGACAC
>NZ_LZJJ01000115.1:0-2021 GCF_001667625.1 Mycobacterium sp. E1715 | reverse complement strand
TCAAGCCGCTCATGGTGATTCGACGTATAGCCCCGGTACGGGAGTTGGCCGTTCCGGGGTACTCCCAGACCGCGGCCCGCACACCGCCTAGCCACTCAGGCCACCGCGTGACATCAGTGAGCAGGTCGTAAACGATCTGCGCTGGCGCGGCACATGTCCGCTCAAAGCGCAACGAGAAGCGCATAGCGTTGACGCTACGCGGAAACGGCGCATGTACCGGATCGGTAATCCCGACAGTCGGGATGCGCTGAGTAACGAGGCGGCGCCGCACGGATTGCCGGCACGCATCCCACCAGCTGTGATCGAGATGACTCCCAGTGTATGGAAACCGACTACTGCCTGCGGGTCGACTGCGCTGATGATGGTCAGAACCGGAATGCGTGATGACGGAAGGCATCAACATGGACACGCCAGATGTAGACGAAGTGGTCACCTATGCAGTGACCTCCGGAGTCGCTGTGGTCACCATGAACCGTCCGCGTTACCGCAATGCGCAGAACTCGGCGATGACCTACGCCCTGGATGCAGCGTTTAGGCGCGCAGTGGACGATGACGACATCAAGGTGATCGTGTTGGCGGGTGCCGGCGAGCACTTCAGCGCCGGTCACGATATCGGCACCCCCGAACGTGACCACAACGTGCGCTATGAGAATCGGGCGGTGTTGTGGTGGGACCACGTCGACAAGCCAGGCGGCGACCAACGTTTTGCGCGGGAGACAGAGGTCTATCTTGGGATGTGCCGAAGGTGGCGCGAAATCCCGAAGCCCACTATCGCGATGGTGCAAGGCGCGTGTGTGGCCGGTGGTCTGATGCTTGCCTGGGCCTGTGACCTGATCGTGGCCGCCGATGATGCCTTCTTCAGCGATCCCGTTGTGCGCATGGGCATTCCGGGCGTCGAATATTTCGCACACCCTTGGGTGCTCGGACCCCGGTTTGCCAAGGAGATCTTGTACACAGGTGAGAGGTTCAGCGCGCAGCGTGCCTACGAAATCGGTATGGTCAATCGAGTCGTCGCACGGCCGCAGCTACGCGATGAAACCTTCGGCCTTGCAACGCGTATCGCGGCGATGCCCCAATTCGGTCTCGCACTGGCCAAGCGGGCGGTCAACCACTGCGAAGACCACATGGGATTACGCAATGGCATGGACGCCGTCTTCGGTCTTCACCACTTCGCACATGCCCATAACGCCGAGATCGGGACCGGCCCACTCGGCGGGATGGACGCCAAGGCAATGACTTCACCTGCAAATGCTGAGGGAACCAATTCTCGTGCTTAGCAGGGAATTACACCACCAGCTAGCTGTCCAGTTGGCGCAGGCTGGGCGGAGCCGCTCACCGATCGCTCCGCTGACCGCTGTTCATCCGGAGATCGACGTCGTCGATGCCTATGAGATCCAGCTGATCAACATCCGGCAGCGGGTGGCCGAGGGGGCTCGGGTGCTGGGCCATAAGGTTGGCCTGTCGTCGAAGGCGATCCAGCAGATGATGGGGGTCGACGAGCCGGACTACGGGCATTTGCTCGACGAGATGCAATTGTTCGAAGACACCCCGGTTAAGGCGAGCCGTTACCTGTGGCCGCGGGTCGAGGTGGAGGTCGGGTTCATCCTGAATGCGGACCTGCCGGGAGCCGACTGCACGGAGGACGACGTGCTGGCGGCCACCGAGGCGCTGGTGCCGTCGATCGAGTTGATCGACACCCGGATCACCGACTGGAAGATCGAGTTGTGCGACACGATCGCCGACAACGCGTCGTCGGCGGGTTTCGTGCTGGGCAAGGCGCGCGTCTCCCCGGGCGACGTCGACATCAAAGGGATCGATGCGGTGCTCAGCTGCAACGGTGAGGTCGTCGCCAAGGGCCGCACCGACGCGGTGCTGGGCAACCCCCTTACCGCGGTGGCCTGGCTGGCCCGCAAGGTGGAGGGCTTCGGCGTGCGGTTGCGCAAGGGCGACTTGGTACTTCCGGGCTCGTGTATGCGCGCGATCGACGCGCACGCCGGCGACGATTTTGTGGCCGACTTCAC
>NZ_LZJJ01000114.1:0-1489 GCF_001667625.1 Mycobacterium sp. E1715 | reverse complement strand
ATCCCGCGGAGCTGCAGTCGGCTGCGTTGAGTTATCAGAATGTGGTGACTCAGCTGGCCAGTGAGGAGTGGGCGGGCCATGACGGTGGGGCGGAATCCGTAGCGGGGGCCGGCGCCGGCGTGGGTGCCGTTGCCGACTCCGGCCAGGGGCATGCCGCCGAGCAGGTTGCCCGGTCCCCCGGCTGCCTCGGGTGCGGCGCTGATCGCGCTGACCGGGACCGCGGTGTGGCCCATTGCCGGCAGCGCCGGGGCGCCGGTCCAGGCCACCGGCACCGACAACTTGCCGCCGATGGAGGCCGCCCCGCCGATGGCCGCGGCCGGGTGCACCGCTCCGGCGCCGCCGCCGAGCAGGCCACCGAGCCCACCCAGGCCGGGCAGCGCCTTGGCTGCCGCCGGAGCCGCACCACCGATCAACCCCACCCTTCGCCGGATAACCTCCGGGTCGGCAGCGTAGGAACACGCTTTAGCGCGCGAAAAGTGCTGCGCTAAAGCGTGTTTCGCGTTTGCGCCCAAGAACCGACTCGCGGCCGAGGCCTTGCCCACGCCCCCCGGCCGGCCCCTGTCCGGGCCGACATCGCCGCGGCCTTTATTGCGACCGGATTTTTTGTCCAGCGCCCAGGTCGATCCGCCCCGGCTGCGCGGGATCGCTTATCGGCCGTGATCCGCCCGGCACCCCGTTCCCGCAGGTAGGCGTACGCACGGTGAACGCGGGCGGCCGCCGGCCCGGCCGTTGCGCTGTCCGCTGACCCGCTGGAACGGGGCGCCTCCCACCCGGACCGTCGAGTCACGGGCAGCGAGAAGACGGGGCGGCGCTCTAGCCTTCGCAAGCAAGCGCATCGCTTGAAGCCAGCTATCTAAAACACTCGCGAGGGAAACACATGGTTCGAGCCGGGGGGTTCGTAGGTGTTTGACTTCGGGGCGTTACCGCCGGAGATCAATTCCGGTCGGATGTATGCGGGTCCGGGTTCGGGTTCGTTGATGGCGGCGTCGGCGGCGTGGGATGAGATTGCTGCTGAGGTGGCTGCGGCGGCCAGTGGGTATAGCTCGGTGATTGCGGAGTTGACGTCGGGTCCGTGGGTGGGTCCGGCGTCGTCGTCGATGGTGTCGGCGGTGGTGCCGTTTGTGAGTTGGCTTTCTGCGGTGGCGGGGTTGGCCGAGGACACGGCCAGTCAGGGTCGGGCGGCTGCGGCGGCGTTTGAGGCGGCGTTTGCGATGACGGTGCCGCCGCCGGTGATTGCGGCTAATCGGGTGTTGTTGGCGACGTTGGTCGCGACGAATTTCTTCGGGCAGAACACGCCGGCGATCATGGCGACCGAGGCGCAGTACATGGAGATGTGGGCCCAGGATGCGGCGGCGATGTATGGCTATGCGGCGGCTTCGGCCACGGCCTCGCAGTTGGCGCCCTTTGATGCCCCGCCGAACACCACGACTCCTGATGGGGTGGCCGAGCAGGCGTTGGCGGTGACCCAGGCCGCTCAGCAGCCCGCGGG
>NZ_LZJJ01000113.1:0-12725 GCF_001667625.1 Mycobacterium sp. E1715 | reverse complement strand
CTGGTGCCAGAAGTCAGGCAAATATACAGCACACCAGGGCGTCAAGCCCGCACATTCGGACTCAGATGCCACCGCGCGCGACGAGCTGCCCGGCGATCACGTTGCGCTGAATCTCGTTGGTGCCCTCGCCGACGATCATCAGGGGCGCGTCGCGGAAGTAACGCTCCACGTCGTATTCGCACGAGTAGCCGTAGCCGCCGTGAATCCGCACGGCGTTCAGCGCGATCTCCATCGCCACTTCGGAGGCGAACAGCTTGGCCATGCCCGCCTCCATGTCGCAGCGCTCGCCGCCGTCGTACCGCTCGGCGGCGTAGCGGGTGAGCTGACGGGCGGCGGTCAACTTGGTCGCCATGTCGGCCAGGTAGTTGCCCACCGACTGGTGCTTCCAGATCGGCCGCCCGAAGCTCTCCCGCTGCTGCGCATAGGCCAGCGCGTCCTCGAGCGCCGCGGTGCCCACGCCCAGCGCGCGGGCGGCGACCTTGGATGCGCCCCGTTTCCAGGCCCTTCATCATTTGCGAAAAGCCCTCGCCCATCCGGCCGCCCAGCACCGCCGACTCCGGCGCGGAGAAGTCGTCGAACGACAACTCGCAGGATTCGACGCCCTTGTAGCCCAGCTTGGGCAGGTCTCGCGACACCGTCAGGCCCGGGCCGTGCTGGACGAGCACGATCGAGATGCCCCGATGTCGCGGCGCGGCGTTCGGATCGGTCTTGCACAGCAGCGCGATCAGATCGGACCTCCGCGCATTGCTGATCCACGTCTTGGCGCCGTTGATCCGCAGGCCGCCCGTACCGTCGGGTAGGGCCGTCGTCGTCATGTTCTGCAGGTCCGAGCCGCCGCCCGGCTCCGTCAACGCCATGGTGGCCCGCAGCTCGCCGGTCGCCATCGACGGCAGGTAGGCCCGCTTCTGCTCCTCGGTCCCGAACAGCGTCAGCAGCTTTGCCACCACTGTGTGCCCGCCCATCGCCCCGGCCAGGCTCATCCACCCGCGGGCCAATTCCTCGGTGACCCGCACGTAGCACGGCATGGAGACCGGCGAACCGCCGTACTCCTCGGGAATCGCCAGGCCGTAGATGCCGATCCGCTTCATCTGCTCGATCCACGCCTCGGGATAGGTGTTGGCGTGCTCGATCTCACGGACCGTCGGTTTGACGTCCCGGTCGATGAACGCCCGCACCGTGGCGACCAGCATCTCTTCTTCGTCGTTCAGCTCACTTCTCACGTGTGCCATATTGGCCCCGTGACTTTTGCGCATGTACGGGAGGGCGGGCCCTACTTCGACGACCTCTCCGTCGGTCAGGTCTTCGACTGGGCGCCGGTGATCACGCTGTCCTCGGGATTGGCCGCGGCGCACCAGGCGATCGTGGGGGATCGGCTGCGGCTCGCCCTGGACGCCGGGCTGTGCGCCGCCGTGACCGGCCTGCCCGCCCCGCTGGCGCATCCGGCGCTGGTCTGCGATGTGGCGATCGGGCAGTCGACGCTGGCCACCCAGCGTGTCAAGGCCAACCTGTTCTACCGCGGCCTGGCGTTTCACCGGTTCCCGGTCATCGGCGACTCCCTGTACACCCGCACGGAAGTGGTTGGGCTGCGGGCGAACTCACCCAAGCCGGGTCGCGCTCCGACCGGGATGGCGGCGCTGCGGATGACCACCGTCGACCAGGACGACCGGCTGGTGCTCGACTTCTACCGCTGCGGCATGTTGCCCGCCGGCCCCGACTGGCGGCCCGACGAGGCGCCGCACGACGACCTGTCCACCATCGGCGCTGATGCGCCCGGCCCCGACGTCGACCCGACCGCGCAGTGGGACGGCGAGGTCTTCCGGAACAAGGTGCCAGGTCCCCACTTCGAGCCGGGCCTGGCCGGTGCGGTGCTGCACAGCACCGGCGACGTCGTAAGCAGCGCCCCGGAGCTCGCCCGGCTCACGCTGAATATCGCCGCCACCCATCATGATTCGCGGGCCGGCGGGCGACGGCTGGTGTACGGCGGCCACACCATCGGGCTGGCTCTCGCGCAGGCGAGCCGGCTGCTGCCCAACCTGGTTACGGTGCTGGGCTGGGAATCCTGCGATCACACCGGTCCCGTCCACGAGGGCGACACCGTCTACAGCGAGTTGCACGTCGAGTCGGCCGAGCCGACCCGGCACGGTGGCGTGCTGCGGCTGCGGTCGCTGGTCTACGCGGCGGGCGAGCCGGACCGTGCGGTGCTGGACTGGCGATTCAGCGCGCTCCAGTTCTAGGACCGCCACGCGCACAATGGGAGGCGTGAGCTCGGCTACGTCGACGTGGGGGAGCAGCGGGCTGGCCTACCTGACCGGCCTGCCGGGCGGGCCGCCCGACTTCTCCCGCGCGAACGTGCTCTCGCACGCCCGGCGGGTGGCAACGGCCGTCGGCGAGCGGCTGGGCGTCGCGGTCGACGCCGCCGACCTGCTGGCCGGGCGGGCCGCGCTGCTGGGCCTGACCCGCGGCGGCCGGGTCTCCGCCGGGGGCGCCACCCGATTGCTGACGGCCGCCGACGGCTGGTGCGCGATCACGCTGTCGCGGCCCGACGACGTCGCCGCCGTCCCCGCCCTCGTGCAGAGCGACGACGTGGGGGCGGACCCGTGGCCGGCGGTGCGGCACTGGGCGGCAACGCATCACCGCTCCGCGGTCGTCGAGCGAGCGGCCCTGCTCGACATCCCGGCGGCCGCCCTGAGCGAGGCCGCGGCCGCGGCGCCGCGGATCCGACCGTGGGGCGCCCGCGGGCCGGCGCGCGACGTCGGCGGTCTGCTGGTCGCCGACCTGTCCTCGATGTGGGCCGGTCCGCTCTGCGGACAGCTGCTGGCGCGCGCCGGGGCGACAGTCGTCAAAGTCGAAAGCCCACGCCGACCCGACGGCACCCGGGCCGGGAACCAGGCCTTCTTCCATTGGATGAACGGTGAAAAGCTCTCCTATTGCGTCGATTTCGACACCAACGCCGACGAATTGCATGAGCTGCTTGCCGTCGCCGACATCGTGATCGAAGGCTCGCGGCCCGCGGCGCTGACGCGGCGCCGCCTCGGGCCGCACGACATCGAGCCAAGGCAGGGGCGAATCTGGTTGCGCATCACCGGCTATGACGGCGCCAGGCCAGGGTTCGGTGACGACGCCGCGGTGGCCGGCGGCCTGGTCGGCGTCGCCGCCGACGGACCGGTGTTCTGCGCCGACGCCATCGCCGATCCGCTGACGGGGCTGGAGGCGACGCGGTTGGTCGCCGATTCGCTGGGCCGCGGCGGCGGCGAACTGATCGAGGTCGCGATGGCCGCGGTCGCCGCCGGTTACGCGGCACTGCCGACGCAGGCGTCGGTGTCGAACCGGACCGCGCCGCCCCCGCGTGTTCCGCAGGCGGCCCGCCGGTCGGCACGGCTGGGCGCCGACCACGAGGCCGTGCGCCGGATCGTGGCCGAAAGGAGTTGCCGGCGATGCTGATTCGTCGCGCGACACTGCTGGACGGGACGACCACCGACATCCGGTTCGGCACCCGCATCGACGAAATGGGCGACGGGCTGGCCGCCGAGACCGGCGAGGGCGTGCTCTACGCCGGTGGGGGCACCGTCCTGCCCGGCCTGCACGACCACCACGTGCACGTGCGCTCGGCCGCCTCGGCCCTGGATTCGTTCTTCGTCGGGCCACCGGGTGTCAGCACCAAATACGAACTGGCACAACTGCTGTCGAACGCGACGCCGGGCCCCGACGGCTGGATTCGCGCCATCGGCTATCACGAGGCGGTCGCGGGCGATCTGGACCGGGACACGCTCGACGCGATGGTGCGCACCGCCCCGGTGCGCATTCAGCACCGCAGCGGGGTGCTGTGGATCCTCAACTCCGAGGCGCTGGGCCGGATTGGGCTTTCCGAACATCCCGACGGGCGCCTGCGCAGCGCGGACCACGGCTGGTCGGACCTGCTGCAGCGGCGCGAGAGCGACCTGGCGGAGCTGAGCCGGCGAATCACCGCCACCGGCGTCACCGGCGTCACCGACGCCACCCCCGACCTCGACGCCGACGACATGGTGTCACTCGTGGTGGCGCACCGGCACGGCGAGTTCCGGCCACGACCGAGTTTCCTGTCCCCGGGCAAGATCATCCTGCACGACGACCGCCTCGACCTCGACGCCCTGACGGACTGGATCGGAGACCACCACGACACGGGCAGGCCCGTCGCCGTGCACTGCGTGACCGCGGCCCAGCTGGTGGTCACCATCGCCGCGCTGCGGTCGGCCGGCAGCCATCCACGAGATCGGATCGAGCACGCCGCCGTGGTGCCGCAGGACAACGTGGCCGACCTCGCCGAGCTGGGTGTCACCGTGGTGACGCAACCCAACCTCGTTGCCGAGCGCGGCGACCACTACCTCGCCGACGTCCCCACCGCCGAGCAACCCGAGCTGTGGCGGGTGGCCTCCCTGCTGGAGGCGACGGTGCCGGTGGCCCTGTCCACCGACATGCCGTTCGGCCACGGCGACCCCTGGACGGCGATGCGCGCCGCCGTCCACCGCACCACTGTCAGCGGCGCCGTGCTGAACCCCAACGAATGTGTCTCCGCCCGAGAGGCTTTGACGATGTTCCTCGGCCGGCCGGACCGGCCGGGCCAGCCGCGCACCGTGGCGGTCGGAGAGCTGGCGGACCTCTGTGTGCTGAGCGAGCCGCCGGCGACGGCGCTGGCCGAGCTGGACGCAGGCATGGTGGCAGCCACCATCATCGGCGGTGAACTCGTCTACTTCTCGATGTGATCGGCGATCACGGCGCGGTGGCCAGGGCGGCGCGCAGCATTGCACACTGGCTGTCGAAAAAACGCTGCGACACTTGCGCTTTGGGCACGATCAGGTCGAAGCCGTGGAAGGCGCCCGGGATCGTCTCGACCTGGCACGGCACCCCAGCGGCCGTCAGCCGGTCCGCGTACGCCAGGTCCTCGTCGTGGAACAGGTCATGCGTGCCGACTCCGATCCAGGCAGGCGGCAGCCCGCTCAGGTCGTCGCGCCGCCCCGGCACCGCGACCTGCGGGTCGGCGTCGCCGAGATACGCCGACCAGCCAAACTGGTTGCTGCGGTTGTCCCACAGCCGATAGTTCGAGCTGGGGGCGGTGGCCGAACTGCGGTCGTCGAGCATCGGATACGTCAGCAGCTGGAACGCGGGGCTCACCTCGGCGCGGTCGCGGGCGAGCAGCGCCAGGGCCGCGGCCAGGCCGCCGCCGGCGCTGGCCCCGCCGATGGCCACCCGGTACCGATCCACGGACGGCAGATTCGCCAGCCAGGTCAACGCCGAATAGCAATCCTCCAGCGGCACCGGGTACGGATGTTCGGGCGCCAGGCGGTATTCCACCGATGCGACGGTGATGCCCAGCCGGCGGCTGAACCCACTGCAGAGCCGGTCGTCCTGTTCGGCGGTGCCGATCACGTATCCGCCGCCGTGGATCCACAGCAGCGCCGGGGCCGGTCCCGCGACGCCGGCCGGCCGGAACAGCCGGACGCCGGCCCCCGAACCCAGCGTGATGACCTCGACATCGCGGACGGGCTTACTGAGGCGGCTGCGCAACGCGATCCCGGCCCGCATCAGCGGCAGCGTGCGGGGACCGACGAGTCGGCGCGGGGCGAACCGGGCGATCCGCTGCAGGTCAGGGTGAACATCGGCGTTCGGCACCGCATCAGTATCACCGACGCGGAAAACCGCGCGGCCTGCTATCAGTGATATGCGGGGGTCGGACATGGGAGGCAAACGTGACCGGGAACGTCCCGAGGCTCGCTGCGCGGTTCGTCGACACCGCGCTCGGCAAGATACGCGTGCAGGTCAGCCCGGGCACCGGCGCCGCGGTGCTGCTGTGGCCCAGCCTGTTGATGACCGGGGACCTGTGGTCCGGCCAGGCCGCCCGGTTCGGGGCGAGCCACCGCCTGGTGCTGATCGACCCGCCCGGCCACGGCGGCAGCGAGCCGCTCCGGTCGGCCTTCACGTTCACCGACTGCGCGAGCTGCGTCGTCGACCTGCTGGACGGGCTCGGCATCGAGAAGGCCCACTTCGTCGGCAATTCCTGGGGCGGCATGATCGGCGCCACGTTCGCGGCGCTGCACCCCGATCGCCTCGACCGCGCCGTCCTGATGAACTGCACGGCGTCGAAGGCGGGCGCCGTTCAGAAGGCGAAATACGCGGCCATGTTGCGCGCGGCGGCGCTGCTGGGCGGCATCCGGCCGCCCCTGACGCGGTCGGCCCTGCGCGCCTTCCTCGGCCCGACGACGCTGCGCGCCCGGCCGGACGTGGTCGAGACCGTGCGCGCCGGCCTGCGGGCGGTCGACATCGATTCGGCCCGCTGGGCGGTCCGCAGCGTGGTCCCCGCCCGGCCCGATCAGCACGCGCTGCTGGGAACCATCGCGGCCCCGGTCCTGGTGGTCGCCGGCGCGGAGGACGCCACTTTTCCCGTCGCGGAGACTCGGGCCATGGCGGAGTCGATCCCCGGTGCGTCGTTTCGCGTGCTCGACGGCATCGCGCACCTGGCGGCGCTGGAAGACCCCGCCCGGGTCAACGACGTACTTGAGGCCTTCCTGTTCGGCGCCCCCGCTTGATCCGCGAGAACGCGTGTGGCAAGGGAGTTCTGCCGAATCCCCGGCGGGACTGAACCATTCCGCGCCCTGGCGCGTAGCCCAAAGGCGGTGGATTAGCCGCACGAAGATCGGGGTATCGGTGGAATGCTGGCGAGCGCGGCACGCGTCAGCGTTTCGTCGTCGCAACGTCCCTCACCGGGACCGAGCGTGGACCGCCCGGGCGGGCAGGACGCGAGGGACGTGAATGCTGGGTCATCTCTACGATCAGGCACTCGGCGGCGAGCGATGTTGGATTCGCCACGACGACGGGGAGCTGCGGCCGCTCCCGGCGCACCGCTGGTTGGGGGTGCGATGTCCCGACGACGTATGTCCCGGTGATGGATCTGAGGACGCCTTCGACGAAGTCTTCGACGAAGCCGTCACCCAGATGTGCACCGGGCCGACGATCGAATTGGGTTGCGGCCCGGGCAGACTGGTGGCCCGGCTGATCCAGCGGGGGATACCGGCCCTGGGCATCGACCGCTCCGTCGCCGCGATTCGGCTGGCGGGACGCGGCGGCGCGCCGGCCCTGCTGGGCGATGTGTTCGACCCGCTGCCCGGCATGGGTCTTTGGCAGACGGTATTGCTGGTCGACGGCAACGTCGGCCTCGGCGGAGACCCGTGCCGCATCCTGGGACGGGCGGCAGAGCTGCTGGCCCGGGGCGGGCGGTGCGTCGCCGAATTCGACGCCGAGAACATCGGCATCCGTGCGCGCTGGGTCCGGCTGGAGTCAGCGGGCGAGGTCGGACCCTGGTTTCGGTGGGCGTCGGTCGGCGTGGACAGCGCCGCGGCGCTCGCGGCGCAGGTCGGTCTGACGCTGACCGGTCTCCGTCTGATCGGCGATCGCGTAATCGCGTGTCTGGCGTCCATGTGAGCGTGTCGCGGCCGGCCGTCTCTTGGTCGAATGGCAAACGCCGCCGTCTCCGCGAGCACGGCAAATCGGCACACGGCAACCGCAGCCCCAGCGTGTTTCCGACGCCGGATGATGGGTCGACGCAAACGTCAGTTTCGGACCTGGCCCCGGGGGTACGCTGCCCTCACACGACGGCAAGGAGGCCGAGTATGACTTCGTGCGCGAAATGGTTGCTGCGGGCACGTCCCGGCGACTACGCGCTGGCCTTGAGCGTCGCGGGTGCGTCGCTGCCGGTGGTCGGCAAGCACCTCGAGCCCCTGGGCGGCCTCACGGCGATGGGCATCTGGGGCGCCCGGCACGCACCCGACTTCCTCTCCGGCATGACCAAGCCGCGTCAGGCGAAGGAAGCCGCCGAGTCGCTGCGCGGCGATGACGTCAGCATTCAGGACGTGTCCGTCGCGGCGCTGCGGGGCATCGTGTCGGCCGCCGACCTGGAGCTGGAATGGCCCGCGGCGGTACGGACGCCGCCGATCTGGGACGCGATGCGCCAGCGCCGCTACCTCCACCGCCGCGCGGTCCACTACGGGGACCACCCCGCGCAGGTGCTCGACGTGTGGCGCCGCAAGGACCTGCCCGCGCAGCCCGCGCCGGTGCTCATCTTCGTGCCGGGCGGCGCCTGGGTGCACGGCAAGGCCATGGGTCAGGGCTCGGCCCTGATGTCCCGGTTGGCGGAGCAGGGTTGGGTCTGCCTGGCGATCGATTACCGCGTCGCCCCGCACCACCGCTGGCCGCGGCACATCGTCGACGTCAAGACGGCGATCGCGTGGGCGCGTGCCAACGTCGACAAGTTCGGCGGCGACCGCGATTTCGTCGCCGTGGCCGGGTGTTCGGCCGGCGGCCATCTGTCCGCACTGGCCGGGCTCACCCCCGACGACCCGCAGTACCACGCGAAGCTGCCCGAAGGCGCCAACACCTCGGTCGACGCCGTGGTCGGCATCTACGGTCGCTACGACTGGGAGGATCGGTCGACCCCGGAGCGGGACCGGTTCGTCGACTTCCTGGAGCGGGTCGTCGTCAGGCGCAGGATGGACCGCCACCCCCAGGTGTTCCGCGACGCGTCCCCGATGGCGCGTGTGCATCGAAATGCCCCGCCGTTCTTGGTGATTCACGGCAGCAGGGACAGCGTCATTCCCGTCGAGCAGGCGCGCAGCTTCGTGGACCGGATGCGGGCGGTGTCGCATTCGATGGTGGGCTACCTGGAGCTGCCCGGCGCGGGCCACGGGTACGACCTCGTCGACGGGGAACGGGCGGGCGCCGCGGCGCACGCGACTTCGCTGTTCCTCAACCAGGTTTACCGCACCAAGACAAACGCGGCCAAAGAGGTTATCTGAACCGCCGCCGCTGAGTATGGTCCCTTTATGGGTAAGGGGCAGCGGTGAAACGGCTGAGCGGGTGGGATGCGGTCTTGCTCTACAGCGAGACGCCGAACGTGCACATGCACACCATCAAAGCCGCTGTGATCGAACTCGATTCCGATCGTCTTGACTTCGGCATCGACGCGTTCCGCGAAGTCATTCGCGGCCGCCTGGGCAAGCTGGAACCGTTCTGCTATCAGCTGGTCGAGATCCCCTTCAAGCTCCACCACCCGATGTGGCGGGAGCACTGCGACCTCGACCTGGACTACCACATCCGGCCATGGCGGCTGCCCGCTCCGGGTGGCCGGCGCGAACTGGACGAGGCCATCGGGCGCATCGCCAGCACGCCGCTGGACCGCAGCCGGCCGCTGTGGGAGATGTACTTCGTCGAAGGCCTGGCGAACAACCGGATCGCGGTGGTGGGCAAGATCCACCACGCGCTCGCCGACGGGGTCGCCTCGGCCAACCTGATGGCCCGCGGCATGGACCTGCAGCCCGGACCCGAGGGCGGGCCGTACGTGTCCGACCCGCCGCCCACCACCGGGCAGCTGATGGGTTCGGCGTTCGCCGACCACCTGCGCCACGTGGGGCGGATCCCGTCGACGATCCGCTACACCGCGCAGGGGCTGGGCCGGGTGCGCCGCAGCTCACGCAAGCTGTCACCGGAGTTGAGCCGGCCGTTCGAACCTCCGCCCACCTTCATGAACCACAAGATCACCCCGGAGCGCCGGTTCGCCACCGCCACCCTGGCGCTGGCCGATGTGAAGGAGACGGGGAAGCGGCTGGGAGCGACGATCAACGACATGGTGCTCGCCATGGCGACCGGCGCGCTGCGCACTCTGCAGCTGCGCTACGACGGCGAGGCCGTTCCGCTGCTGGCGTCGGTGCCGATGAGCTTCGACTTCTCGCCGGAGCGGATCTCCGGCAACCGCTTCACCGGCGTGCTGGTGGGCCTGCCGACCGATTCCGACGATCCGCTGGAGCGGGTGCAGTGCAGCCACGAGAACGCGATCGCCGCCAAGGAGAGCAACCAGCTGATGGGGCCTGAGCTGGTCAGCCGCTGGGCGGCCTACATGCCGCCCGCGCCGACCCAGGCCTTCTTCCGGTGGGCGTCCGGCCGCGACGGGCACAACAAGATCCTGAACCTGAACATCTCCAACGTGCCGGGTCCGCGCGAGCGCGGCCGGGTGGGCGGCGCGCTGGTCACCGAGATCTACTCGGTGGGCCCGTTGACCGCAGGCAGCGGCCTCAACATCACCGTGTGGAGCTACGTGGACCAGCTCAACATCTCGGTGCTGTCCGACGGCGCCACGCTCAAGGACCCGCACGAGGTGACCGAGGCCATGGTCGCCGACTTCATCGAAATACGCAGGGCCGCAGGGCTTCCCGAAGAGCTGACGGTCGTCGAGGCCGCGATGGCGCCAGCCTGAGGGCTATCCCGGAAACGGGACTCTCGACTGGTGCCAATGCCATTTCCGTCGACCGCTACGATCTTCTCGGATAAGCAGCCACCCCTACCCGAAGGAGCTGTGCGGCCGTGAGCGAAGACGCCAACGAACCCGAAGTCCTGGTCGAACAGCGGGATCGGATCCTGATCATCACGATCAACCGGCCCAAGGCGAAGAACGCGGTCAACGCCGCGGTGGCCAACGGCCTGGCCGCGGCCGTCGATCGGCTCGACGGCGACGCCGGTCTCTCGGTGGGCATCCTGACCGGCGCGGGCGGATCCTTCTGCGCGGGCATGGACCTCAAGGCCTTCGCGCGCGGCGAGCTGCCGATCGTGGCGGGCCGGGGCATGGGCTTCACCGAGCGCCCACCCGCCAAGCCGCTGATCGCGGCGGTCGAGGGCTACGCGCTGGCCGGCGGCACCGAGCTCGCCTTGGCCACCGACCTGATCGTCGCGTCCAAGGACTCGGCCTTCGGCATCCCCGAGGTCAAGCGCGGGCTGGTCGCCGGGGGCGGCGGCCTGCTGCGGCTGCCGCAGCGCATCCCGTCGGCCATCGCGATGGAGCTGGCGCTCACCGGGGAAAACCTGCCCGCCGAGCGCGCCCACGCGCTCGGGCTGGTCAACGTGTTGGCCGAGCCGGGTAAGGCGCTCGACGAGGCGATCGCGCTGGCCGAGAAGATCGCCGCCAACGGCCCGCTGGCGGTGGCCGCCACCAAGCGGATCATCGTCGAGTCCCGCGGCTGGAGCCCCGAGGAGATGTTCGCCGAGCAGAACAAGCTGCTGGCGCCGGTGTTCGCGTCCAACGACGCGAAGGAGGGCGCGATCGCCTTCGCCGAGAAGCGCCCACCGCGCTGGACGGGCAGCTGAGCGGCCGGGTTACACTATGGCTTAGATTTGTAAACCGTTGGGGAATCGGAAAGATCGAGGATGAGCATTTCGCTGCTGCTCGAGATGGCCGCGTCGAGCAACCCCGATCGCACGGCGGTCGTCTCCGGCGACGTGCGGCTGACGACGCAGCAGCTCAGCGACCTGGCCGACGGTGGCGCCGGCGTGATCGCCGGATCCGGCGCCAGGCACGTCGCGTACGTGGGCACCGGCGGCGCCATGCTCCCGGTCCTCATCTTCGCGGCCGCGCGCGCCGGGGTCGCCTTCACGCCGATCAACTACCGGCTGTCCGCCGACGGCATCCAGGCGCTGATCGACCGCCTGCCCGAGCCGCTGGTGGTCGTCGACAGCCGGTACAGCGACATGCTGGGCGGGGCGTCGCCGCGGCTGATGACCACCGAGGAATTTCTGACCGCGGCGCGCGGTGCCGAGCCGGCCGCCGAGTTCCCCGACCCGGAGTCCGTCGCGATCGTCCTGTTCACGTCCGGCACCACGTCGCAGCCCAAGGCCGTCGAACTCTCGCACAACAACCTGACCAGTTATGTCACCGGGACAGTGGAGTTCGAATCGGCCGACGCGGGCGAGGCGGCACTGATCTGCGTTCCGCCGTATCACATCGCCGGGGTCAGCGCCGCGCTGTCCAACCTGTACGCCGGGCGCAAGATGGTCTACCTGCCCACCTTCGACGCCCAGGAATGGGTGCGGTTGGTCGACGCCGAGCGAGTGACCACCGCGACGGTTGTGCCCACCATGCTGGATCGGATCGTCACGGTGCTGGAGAGCGGCGGTCACGAGCTGACGTCGCTGCGCAACCTGGCCTACGGCGGCTCCAAGGTGGGCCTGCCGCTGGTGCGCCGGGCGCTGGAGCTGCTGCCGCACGTGGGCTTCGTCAACGCCTACGGCCTGACCGAGACCAGCTCGACGATCGCGGTGTTGGGGCCCGACGACCACCGGGAGGCGCACTCGGCGGCGGAGGCGCACGTCGCCAAGAGGCTGGGGTCGGTCGGACGCCCCGTTCCCGGCATCGAACTGCAGATCCGCGACGAGGACGGCAAGGTGCTGGGACCCGGCGAACCCGGTGAGCTGTTCGTGCGGGGCGAGCAGGTGTCGGGGCGCTACACCGGGATCGGCTCGGTGCTCGACGACGAGGGCTGGTTCCCGACTCGCGACGTCGCCCTGCTCGACCAGGACGGCTACCTTTTCGTCAGCGGTCGCAGCGACGACACCATCATCCGCGGGGGCGAGAACATCGCGCCGGCGGAGCTGGAGGAGGTGCTCATCGAGCACTCCCACGTGCGCGACGTCGCCGTGGTCGGCGTGGAGGACCCGCAATGGGGACAGGCGATCGTCGCCGTCGTGGTCCCGGCCGTCGGGATCGATCCCGACCCCGAGGAGCTGCGCGAGCACGTCCGCAAGAGCCTGCGCGGCTCGCGCACCCCGGACCACGTGGTGTTTCGCGACGAGTTGCCCACCACGGCGACCGGCAAGGTGCTGCGCCGCGAGATCGTCAAAGACTTAGGTGCACTGCGTGCCGCGCCGGCCGACCA
>NZ_LZJJ01000112.1:0-14311 GCF_001667625.1 Mycobacterium sp. E1715 | reverse complement strand
GCGTGCGTGATTCACCGGGCCCCCTCAGCTCGCATCCAGGGCCGACAAGTCCACCAACGCCAATTCCACCTGCTGCGAGCCGAGGTCGCCGTCGCCGCAAGCGGCGGACGTGGCGTCCCCGATCAGCTCCCGCAGCGCCAATGGGAAGCGCCGCGCCAGCGCTTCGGCGCGCGCGCCCTGCACCCGGCGGGTGTCGTACCACCAGTCGAGGTGCAGCACGCCGGAGTGGCGGTACACCCGAAGCTCGATGGCATGGCCCAGGCCCGGGATCGTGTCGCGCACCGGCATGGCCGCGTCCGAGTCGAATTGCACCGGCGCGCCGATGGGCGGCAATTCGGGGATCATGCCGACGTACCGGAAGTGGACGTCGGCGGGCGGCACGGCCGAGAGTGCGCGTGCGGTGGGCGCGTAGAGGTGCCGCAGCAGCCCGTATCCGATCCCATGGTGCGGAACGGATTTGAGGGTGTCGCGCACGTCGGTCAGCAGTTCGCTCGCGCCGGTGTCGTCGCTCGTCGCGCAGCGAAGCGGCACCGGATAGATCGTGGTGAACCGGCCGACGGTCCTGCGCAGGTCCACGTCCGGCCGCAACACCGAACGGCCCGCCCCCTCCAGGTCGACGGCGAGGACGCCGGTGCCGATCGTCTCGGCGATGGTCCTGCCGAGCGCCGCGAGCAGGATCTCGTCGATCGACCAGCCGAGCGCGCGCCGCACATCGTCGACCTCGGAGGTCTGCTCGACGGTGAGCGCCGACGGCACCTTGGCCAGGTCGTCGCCCAGGGGCCGGTCGGTGACTTCCGGGTCCGCCGGCCGCAGCGTCGCGCGGCCCGAGCTCTCCAGCCAGAAGTCGCTCGTATCGAGGACCGCGGGGTGGGTCGCGAGGCCGGCGACGCGCAGCGACCAGTCCCGCCACGAGGTGGTGGTCGGCGGCAGCGAGATGTCCTCTCCCGCCAGCCGTTGCGTGAATGCGGTGAAGATGTCGGCGACCAGGATCTCGCGGGAGGCGGTGTCGGCGACGGCCTCGTGCAGCGACAAGGTCAGGTAGCGCGCGTCGCCGGGGTCAGAGAGGAGGCTGGCGGTCAACGGCGCGGCGAGGTCGTCCTGTGCCGTGAGCTCGGCCACGACGTCGAGCACCGCCGCCCGCTGCGTGTCGGCATCGGTGCCGGGCAGCGTCCGCGACGACAGATGATCGAATTCGGCTGCCTCCGTGACGCACTGGACCCAGGTCCCGGCGTGCTCGACGAGCTGTAGCCGCAACGCGTCGTGGTGGTTGGTCACGGCGGTCAGCACCGCCCGGACGTCGTCGAGGCTGACCGTCGGATCGAGGCGCAGGATCAACGGCACGCGCCAGCGCCCCGCCCGCCGCACGCCGCTCTCGAGGAACTGCGCGACGTTCGGAGGAACGGCCGGACGGGACGCGGCGTCGGGCGCTTTCGCCAGCGAGCCCGCCGCGTATTTGGCGTCGACGTGGGCCGCCAGGGTGGCCAATGTCGGGTTGCCGTAGAGATCCTGGGGCGTGACATCCAGCCCGGCGTTGCCGGCGTTGGTCGCGATGCCGATCGAGATCAGGGAGTCGCCGCCGAGGTCGAAGAAGTTGTCGTTGCGGCCGATCGAGTTCAGGCCCAGGCATTGCATCCAGATCTGCCGCAGCGTCGCCTCGGTGTGCGATTGATGCCCGTTCGTGGACGCATCGGCGCCGTTGGCGGCAGCGCCCGGGGCTTCGGGAGTCTCGGTGGACCGGTCGAGCCAGGCGAGGGGTTTCGCGTCGACCCAATGCCGTTCGCGGGCAAAGGCGTAACCGGGCAGGGAGACCAGCCTGGGCGTCGGCCCGGTCAGCGGTTCCCAATCGACGGGCACACCGGCCGCCCACAGTTGGCCGAGCCCGAGCAGGAAGGTGTCCCGGTCGTCGACGTTCTGAATCGGATGTCGCATCAGGCGAACCGCGCGGTGGCCACTCGACCACTTCGGATGCCGCATCGCCGAGCCCGTCAGGCTGCCGCCGGGACCGACCTCGACGAGCACGCGGCCCGGATCGCTCAAGAGCACGTCGAGCTCGTCGGCGAACCGGATCGTGGAACTGATCTGGCGGGCCCAGCTGGCCGGGTCGGTGATCTGCTCGTCCGACATCCAGGTCCCGGTGAGGTTGCTGAGCAGCGGCGTGTCGGGGCGGCGCAGCTCGACGCCGGACAGGAACTGCTGAAATTCAGCCGCCATCGAATCCATTGCGCTGGAATGGAATGCGTGTGTCGCCCGCACGCGCCGGGCGGTGATGCCCGCCTCGCGGAGCCGCTGGGTGAACGCGCGGATCTCGTCGCCTGCCCCGGCGACGACGCAGTTGCCGGGATCGTTGACCGCGGAAAGCTCGACGCCCGGGGTGAGGTAGGGAGCGATGTCGTCGGGGCCCAGCGCGACGGCGACCATCGAACCGGGCGGGGACTCGTGCATCAGGCGGGCGCGCAAGGCCACCAGCGTGATCGCCGTCTCGAGGCCGAACACCCCGGCCAGCGTGGCCGCGATGTACTCACCCGTGCTGTAACCGATGTACGCCCCGGCACGCAGCCCGTAGTGTTCGGCCAACCGCGCCAGCGCGTATTCCACCGTGAACAGGGCGGGCTGGGAGCGGTCGATGCGCTCCAGGTCGGTTGCGGCGTCACCGAATATCAACGCCTTCAGGTCGATGCCCATCTCATCGCCGAATCCCGCGACGCAGGCGTCGAAGTGTTCGGCGAACGCGGGCTCCGTGTCGTAGAGGCCCCTGGCCATGCCGACGTGCTGGGCGCCCTGCCCCGGGAACATGAACACCACCCGCCCCGCGGGGTTTTCGCCGCCGGCGAGGGATTCGCCGACGAAGACGTTGTCGTGTTCGGCGGCCCGCAGCACGGTGGCCGCATGATCGCGGTCGTGCACCACGGCCGCCATGGTGAGGCGGTGCTTGCGGCGTCCGGCGAGGGTGTGGGCGACGTCGGCCGGCTCGGGACCGTCCGGGCCGGCCAACGCGTCGGCCAGTGCGGCGCGCGACTGCTCAAGCGCCGCCGTGGTTTGCGCCGACAGCAGCAGCACCTGGGGACCGGGTGGCGCGGCGCGGTCCGGAACGTGGGGCGCCTCCTCGACCACGACGTGGACGTTGGTGCCGCCCACCCCGAACGAACTGACGCCGGCCCGCCGCGCACCTTCGGAATCCCACGCCCCGTAGGTGCTGCGCACCGTGAACGGGGTCTCGTCGAGGTGCAGCTCCGGGTTCGGGCTGGTGAAGTGCAGCGTCCCGGGGATCGCCTTGTACTTCAGGCACAGAATGGTTTTGATCAGGCCCACCACGCCGGCCGCCACCTCCAGGTGGCCGATGTTCGACTTGACCGACCCGAGCACGCAGGGGCCGGGCCGGGGCGCCTGCGACACGGCGAACGCGGAGCGCAGACCCTGGACCTCGATGGGATCGCCGAGCGGCGTGCCGGTCCCGTGTGTCTCGACATAGCTCACGGTCGACGCGTCGACGCCGGCCACCGCGTGGGCTTCCGCGATCACGTCGGCCTGGGCGGCCGGATTCGGTGCCGCGTAGCCCATTTTCATCGATCCGTCGTTGTTGATCGCCGATCCGCGGATGACGGCGTGAATGCGGTCACCGGCGTCGAGGGCGGCCTGCAGGGGCTTGAGGGCCACGATGGCCACGCCGCTGCCGAAGACGGTGCCGTCGGCCCGCACGTCGAAGGGTCGGCAATGGCCGACCGCGGACACCATGGAGCCCGGCGAATTCCAGTACCCCACATGGTGGGGGACCGACAGCGACACCCCACCCGCGAGGGCCAGGTCGCATTCCCCGCTGAGCAGGCTCTGGCACGCGAGATGGACCGCGACCAACGAGGACGAGCACGCGGTCTGGACCGTGATGCTCGGGCCGCGCAGATCGAACTGATGGGACACCCGGGTGGCGAGAAAGTCCTTGTCGTTCTGCAGGAACAGGTTGAACTGCTCGAAGTTCAGACCCGTCCCCATGAAGGCGTCCTGGGCGCGATGTGACGAAAGATTGTGCAGGAGATAGCCACTGGGCGAGCTGGTCCCGTACACGCCGATCGAACCGTCGAACCGGGCGGGGTCGCAGCCGGCGTCCTCGAACGCGTGCCACGCGCACTGCAGGAACAACCGGTGCTGCGGGTCCAGCATCCGGGCGAGCTGGGGCGGAAAGCCGAAGAATTCGGCGTCGAATTCGTCGACCCCGTCGACGATCGGTGCGCGCCGCACATACGCCGGGTTCGCCAGCACGTCGTCGCCGACCCCGGCGGCTTTGAGCTCCTGCTCGGACAGCGTGGTGATGGACTCCTTGCCGTGGCGCAGGTTGTCCCAGAACGCCGACACGTCGTTGGCGCCGGGGAATCGTCCGGCCATGCCGACCACCGCGATCACGTTGGGCGGCAACTCCGTCGAGGTCGTGCTCATGCTTGGTGTCCTCGCTTCCGCCGCAGTGCGGCTTGTTGGCGCGCGGCCGCGCGCTGCTGCGCCCGGTCGCGAACCGCGTCTTCCTGCTCGAGTGCCTGTGCATCGCCGGCCAGGCCGAGCTGGCGGACCAGGTCGGCCGTGAGGTCGTGCAGCGACGCCCCTTGCAACAGGAGTGCCACCGGCGGCTCGACCCCGAAGTCCGCGCGTGCCGAATTCCGGATGCGCACCGCCATCAGGGAATCCATCCCGAGCTCGATGAGGGGAACATTCGGGTCGACGGCCGATCGATCCGCGTAACCCATGACCGCGGCGATGCGTGCCCGCAGCCGATCGGTCATCAGCGCTTGCGCCGCACCGGATTCCAGCCCGTCCAGCGCCTCGGGGCCCGCCCAGTCGCCGCCGTCGCCCGCGGCCTCCAGTTCGGCGACCACGTTGGTGAAGTAGCCGAGTTCGCGGATTTCGGGGAAGGCGATGAGCGCCCGGTCGGGCCGCAGCCGGCCGACGCCGGTGTGGCATCTGCCGCTGGCCAGCAGCGGCTCCATCGCCGCGGCGCCCTCGGCGGGAGTGATGGGATCGAGCGCGCCGCCGGCGAGCGTGCGGGCGAGCCCGACCTCTGCCCACGGGCCCCAGTTGATCACCGCGGCGGGCAGGCCCGCCGCCCGCCGCCAGTCGACCAGGGCGTCCAGCCAGGCGCTCGCGCACGCGTACGAGGCCTGCCCCGGGCCGCCCAGCATCGAGGCGGTGGACGAAAACCCGAGCCACCAGTCCAAGTCGCAACTGGCGCTGGCCTGATGCAGTCGCAGCGCCCCGGTGACCTTGGGCGCCCACACCCGTTCGACGCTCTCCCTGGTCATCGAGAACACCAGGCTGTCGTCGAGCACGGCGGCCGCGTGCAGGACGCCGCGCAGGTTAGATTCGCCGGCGGCGGTCACCAGTTTCTGGGCGACGCCTTCGGTCGCGATGTCGCCGGTCACCACGACGATCTCGGCGGTGCGCTCCAGTTCGGCCAGGACCGCGCGCTGCTGCTCCGACGGTTCGCTGCGCCCGTTGAGGACGAGTCGCGCGGCGCCGCTGTCCACCAGCCATCGCGCCATGACGAGGCCGAGGCCACCGAGTCCACCGGTGACGATGTAGGACGCTCCCCGCCGGACGACGTCCCCTGTGGTGCGTTCGCCGATGGCCGCCCGGGTGAGGCGTTCCGTGTAACGCTGCCCGCCGCGCCACGCGACCACGTCGTCGACCTGCCCCGAAACCGCCTCGGACAGTTCGGCGTTGAGCGCTATCGCGGGATCGCCGTCGAGGTCGACCAGCGTGCTCCGCAGCTCGGGGTGCTCGTAGGCCAGCACCCGCACCAGTCCCTTGAGCGCGCCGACCCCGGGCTGGCCTGCCTCCTCGTGCACCGCCAGGCCGCCCTGGGTGACCAGCCAGAGCCGCGGCGATCGACCGTGCCAGCCGCCGACGATCGCGCGGATGACGGTCGAGACCGCCCAGACCGTTTCCCGCGCCCGGCTTATGCCGTCGTCGCCGACGCCAGGGTTGGGGGCCACGAACACGACCACGCCGACGGGTGGGCGCTCGGGATCGCCGGCCGCGTCGGCGAATGCGGACAGGATGGCGGACTCGTCGTACAGGTCGGCGGTGACCACCCGGCGCGCCGGTGAGCGCCAGCCCGTGGCGAACGCCGCCGCACCCTCGCGGGTTTCGGCGGCGGCGAGCACCAGCCAGCTGCCGGGGGCGTCGGAGCCGGCGGCCGCGATCGGCCGGGACACCCAGGTGGTGTCGAATACCTTCTGCGACAGGGGAAGTGGCACGCTGCGCCGCTCGACGCGGCGCAGGTAGATGTCGTTGATCTCCGCGGTGACCGTTCCGGCGTCGTCGGTCAACACGATTCTGCCCAGCTTGCCCACGCCGCCCTCGTCGAGGTTGGTCAGCTGGACCCGGCAGCGGGCGCGCCGGCCGGGGTCGCCCGAGACCCGGATGGCGTCGAAGGCCACCGGCAGGTAACTGGCTTCGGCGGACCCGGCGAGTTCGTCGTCCGGCATCGCGGCGGCCAGGCTCTGCAGCGCGGCGTCCAGCATGACGGGGTGCAGCCGGAACGCGGGATGCCGCGGCGCCTCGTCCGGGAGGATGATTTCCGATTCGACGAACCCGCCGGGCATCCGGTGGATGGTGGCGAGCGCAGCGAAGGCGGGGCCGTGGTACTGGCCGGCGTGGCGCAGCACGCCGTACAGGTCGGCCGGTTTGATCTCGGTGTCGCCGTGCCCGGGGGGCGCGGGCCGGTCGGGGCGGGCGTCCGACGTCCGCAGCTCGGCCCTGGCGGTGGCGTGTCTGACCCAGCCGCCGGACGACCGCGAGTAGATCTCGATGCGGGTCTTGTCGTCTGCTCCGCGGGTCAGCTGGGTGGTCAGCTGGGTGTGGTCGCCGAGGGTGAGCATCTGCTCGACCTCGAGCTGGTTGATCGAGATGCCCGCAACCGGCACGCCCAGCGCTTCACTGGCAGCGGCCAAGGCGATTTCGGCGAACGCCGCGCCGGGCATGACGGCCTGACCGAACACCTTGTGGTCGGCGAGCCAGGGGGAGACCGCGGTGCCGGTGTCGGCCCGCCACACGTGGTCGCGGCTGGACGGAACCTCGATGTGCGCGCCCAGCAGTGGGTGGGCTGCGACCGACTCCGACATCGCGGACCGGTCGGCGACCCAGAATTGGGTGTGCCGCCAGGGCGTCACCGGGATGTCGGCCAGACGGCCGTGGTCGGCGCCGGGCGGGGTTTGCGCGACGGCGGCCAGCTGGGTGTGGAAGCTGGTGGTGTCGTCGGTGTCGCGGTGCAGCGTGCCGATGACGTGGCGGGCTTCGGCCCCCAGCGTGTCGGCGATGGCGTGGGTGAGCAGCGGGTGGGGGCTGATCTCGACGAAGGTGTGCCGGTCGGCGCCGGCCCGGCTGACGGCCTGGTGGAAGCGCACCGGGTTGCGCAGGTTGGCGGCCCAGTAATCGGCGTCGGGCAGCGGCGTGGGCCCTTCCGTGGTCGTGCTGAGCATTGGGATGGCCGGCGCCTTGGGTTCCAAATCGGAAAGCGCAGAACGTAGTTCGGGCAGGATCGGGTCGACGATCGGGTGGTGCGAGGCGACGTCGACCTCGATCCGCCGCGCGAGCAGGTTTCGGGCGACGACGGCCGCGATGACCGCGTCCACCTGTTCGGGCGGCCCGGCGATGACCGATTGGCGCGGTGAGGCGTGCACGGCGAGCGTCACCTGGGGGTAGTCGGTGATCAGTTCTCCGGTCGCCTCGGCGTCGAGTTCGAGCAGCGCCATCGCGCCCTGGCCCGACAACCGGGCCATCAGCGCCGACCGGGTGGCGATCACCCGCAGCCCTTCGGCCGGCGTGAGCGCGCCGGACACCACGGCGGCCGAGACCTCGCCCATCGAGTGCCCGATCACCGCGTCGGGCTCGATCCCGTAGTGGCGCCACAGCGCGGTGAGCGCGAGCTGAATGGCCACCAGCACGGGCTGAATGTTCTGGATGCCGACCACCGGCTGACCGTCGGCCAGGGTCCGCTGCAGCGAAAACCCGGTCTGGGCAACGAAGTCGGGTTCGAGTTCGGCGATCGCGGCCGCGAAGGCGGGCTCGTCGGCCAGCAGGCGGCGGCCCATGCCGGCCCACTGCGCGCCCTGGCCGGAGTAGACGAAGACCGTGCCGGTGCGCCGGGCGGCCTCGACGGGAGCGAGCACGCCCGGCGCCGGCGCGCCGGCGGCCAGGTCGCGCAGCCCGGCCACCGCGGCGGCGGTGTCGCGGGCGACGACGGCTCCGCGCCAGTTGTGCTGGGCGCGATGATGACTCAACGTGTGCGCGACATCGGCCAGCGGCGTCGCCGCGCCGGCGCCGCTCAGCCAGTCGGCCAGCGTCGCGGCCATCGACGCCAGCCGCTGCGGCGTCTTCCCCGTCACCACCAGGGTGGACAACGCGGGCGCGGGATGCGGCTGCGCCGGTGCTTGATCGGGCGCCTGCTCGATCACCACATGCGCGTTGGTTCCGCTCAGGCCGAACGACGACACCGCCGCCCGGCGCGGGCCCGCCGTGGGCCACGGCGTGCGCCCGGTCGGCACGAACAGCCGCGTCGAGGAGGCGTCGATCGCCGGGTTCCACCGGGTGAAGTGCAGGTTGGGCGGGATGAGCCCCCTGTTCACCGCCAGGATCGCCTTGATGAATCCGGTGACGCCCGCGGCCGCCTCCAGGTGCCCGAGGTTGGTCTTGACCGATCCCAGCGCGCAGCCGCCCTCGCCGCGTCCGTAGGTGGCCGCCAGCGCCTCGAACTCGATGGGGTCACCCAGTATCGTTCCGGTTCCGTGGGTTTCGACGTAGTTGACGCTGTCCGGCGTGGCGTCGGCCTGCCGCAGCGCGGTGGTGATCACGTCGCGCTGGGCCGCCGCATTGGGCGCCGTCATGCCGTTGGACCGGCCGTCGGAGTTGATGGCCGACCCGCGCACCACGGCGAGCACACGATCGCCGTCGCGGGTGGCGTCGGACAGCCGCTTGAGCACCACCACCCCGCAGCCCTCGCTGCGCACGAACCCGTCGGCCAGGGCGTCGAAGGTCTTGCAGCGGCCCGTCGGTGACAGGGCGGACCATTTGGACAGCGCGATGCTGGTGAACGGCGACAGGGAGAGGTGCACCCCGCCCGCGAGGGCGACGTCGCTCTCCCGCAGCCGCAGGCTTTGGCAGGCCAGGTGGATCGCCACCAACGACGACGAACACGCCGTGTCGACGGCGACCGCCGGGCCGCGCAGCCCCAACAGGTAGGAGATGCGGCCCACAGCCGCGCTGTGCGGGTTCCCGGTGCTCATGTATGCGTCGATCTCGGCGCGCCGCTCGAGGTTGAGGATCGTGTAGTCCCATGCCGAGATGCCCATCAGCGCGGCGGTTCGGCTGCCGCTCAACGAATCCGGGGGCAGGCCGGCATGTTCGAGCGCTTCCCAGGCTACCTCGAGGAGCATGCGCTGCTGGGGGTCCATCGCGACCGCTTCGCGGGGGGTGATGCCGAAGAAGTCGGCGTCGAATCCGGAGACGTCGTCGACGAAGCCGCCCCATTTCGTCGTCATCCGGCCCGGCGCCTGGGGGTCGGGGTCGTAGAACTCGTCGGCGTCCCACCGGTCCGCCGGTACCTCGCCGACGGCGTCGCGGCCGTCGACTAGGAGTTGCCAGAAGCTCTCCGGCCCGGCGACGGCGCCGGGCAACCGGCAACCGATGCCCACCACCGCCACCGGTTCGGCGATGTCGGTCGGGAACGCCGTTCCCGCGCGGACAAGCTCACGTGCCAGGACCTCGCGCGCCTTCGGTGACATCTGCGCTGCGCGTTCGGCAATGCTCGTCATTACTCACTGCCCCCCGTTGCGGTTTCCAACTCGCTTGCCGCCACCAGATCGGACAGCAATTCCATCTCCTCGTCCGACAGGGCGGTGTCCCCGTCGGACGGTTCGTCGCCGTCGGTGAGCGGCGCGTAACCCAGCCGCTCACACAGCGCGCCGGCGAGGTCGGTGATCGTCGGGTACGCCCACACAAGGGCGGCCGGCAGCGTTGTGCCCAGGCTGGATTCGAGCCGGTTGCGCAGTTCGAGGGCCATCAGCGAGTCGAGGCCGAGCGACTGCATGGGGCGGCCCGGGTCGATCGGCTCGGTCGAGCGCAGCACTGCCCGGATCTCGTCGGCGATCGCGGTGGCGAGGCGGGCGGGGCGCTCGGCGGCGTCCAAGGCGTCCAGTTCGGTGCGGATGGCGCCGCCGCCGCGCCGCTCGGCCGTCGCGTCGTGCAGGTTGGCGAACAACGACGACCCGGCCGCGGCGGGGAAGGATTGGAACCACTGCCGGGCGTCGAGACTGAACACGCCGGTGCGGGCCCGGTCGGCCGACAACGCCAGCTGCATGGCCTCGAGCCCCTGCTCGACCGTGATCATCGCGACGCCGAGGTCGGCGAAGAATTGGGCGCGGCCCACCTCCGACCATGGGCCCCAGTTGATTCCGACCGCGGGCAGTCCGGCCGCGCGCCGGTGGGCGACCAGGCCGTCGACCCACGAGTTGGCGGCGGCGTAGGCGCCCTGGCCCGGCGCGCCCAGCAGCGAGGCCACCGACGAGAACGCCAGCCACCAGTCGAGGTCCAGGTGGGCGGTGGCCCGATGCAGCAACCAGCCGCCCGCGACCTTCGGGGTGAATACGCGCCGGGCGGCCGACTCCGACATGTTCAACACGATCTCGTCGTCGAGGACCATGGCGCTGTGCAGGACCCCGGCCGGCCGGAAGCCGGCGTCCTCGACCGCGCGCACCAGCCGCTCGGCCGTGCCCGGCTCGGCGATGTCGCCGGTAACCACCTCGATGCGGCCGCCCGCGGCGTTGAGCTCCGTGATGGTGGCGGCCACCTCGCCGGTGGGGCCCGAACGTCCGTTCAGCACAACCAGTCCCGCGCCGCGCTCGACCAGCCAGCGCGCGACGACGAAGCCGAGGCCACCCATGCCGCCGACGACGATGTAGCCGCCGTCCCGGCTGACCAGGGGTTGCGGTGGCGGTGCGGCGATCGCGGCGAGGCGGCCGCCGGCCGGGATCGAGACGACGATCTTGCCGGTGTGCCGCCCGGAGGCCATCAGCGCGAAGGCGTCGCCGGCGTCCTGCAGGCCGAACTCGGTGACCGGGAGCACCTGCAGGCGGCCCTCCGCCACATGCCGCAGGATGTCCGCGAGCATGCGGCGGTAGCGTGCCGGTTGCAGTTTGAGGTTCAGGTCCAGGTCGACCACGGCGAACGACGCGCTCTTCGCCAGGGCCGCCAGCCCCAGCCCGGCGTCGGCGTGCACGTCCTTCTTGCCCAGCTCGATGAACCGGCCGCCCGGGGCGAGCAGCTTGACACCGCGGTGAATCGCTTCGCCCGGAAGGGAATTGAGGATGACGTCCACCCCGTAGCCGTCGGTGAGGTCGCGGATCTCGTCGGCGAAATCGACGCTGCGGGAATCGCCGGCGTACTCGACCCCAAGGCTCCGCAGCATTTCGCGTTTGGCGTCCGAGCCGGCCGTCGTGTAGATCCGGGCGCCGAGCATCCGGGCGATCGAAACGGCGGCCAGTCCTACGCCGCCGGTGGCGGAGTGGATGAGCACGCGTTCGCCGGGGGCCAGCCGCCCGACCTCGCACAGGGAATGCCAGGCGGTCAGGTAGGCGATGCCGAACGCGGCCGCCTCGCCGTCGGGCAGCGCGTCGGGGACGGGCGCGACGAGGTCGGCCAGGGTGGTCACGTGGGAAGCGAAAGTGCCGGGGCCGAAAGCGATCACGCGCTGGCCGATTTCGACGGAGTCGACGTCGGGGCCGACGGCGGTGACCAGGCCGACGCACTCGCCACCGACGACGGGCGGCGCCCCGTCGAGCCCGGGGTAGACGCCCATCGCCTTGAGCACGTCGCTGAAGTTGAGGCCCGCGGCGACGACGCGGACTTCCACCTGGCCGCACCCGGGTGGAATCCGCTTAACGGCGTGGAGGTTCAGGGCGTCCAGCCGTCCGGGTTGATCGGTCTGCAGCCGGACAGCTTCCCCGCGGTCCAGGTCCACGACGGTGCGGCGCGGCTGGGGGGCGAGGTCACCGGTCGCCGTGGTGGGCGCGGGCACCACCCGGTTGACGTATCGGTGCGAGTCGCGCAGCGCGATCTCGTCGTGGTCGGACCCGGCGAGCAGCTCCGCGGCCAGGTCGGCGACCGAGGCGATGCCGTCGGCGTCGGTGTCGATCAGGGTCGGCTTGAGTTCCGGGTGCTCGAAGGTCAGCACCCTGGTGATGCCGCGAAGTTGCGTCTGCGCCAATGTGACCCGATCGGCGGGACCGAGCTGTTGGGCGCCGCGGGTGACGATGTACAGCCGCGGGCTGTTCCGGGCGCCCATCCTGGTCACCGTCTTCGCGATGCCGGCGACCAGCAGCGTGCGCGCCTGCGCCAGGGCGAGTTGGGCGCGGTCCGCGAGCGACTCGTCGACGGCCCGTGCCGGACAGACCACGGCGATGGCATCCCACGGGGTTCGGGTGATCGCCGCGCGCAGCCCCGCAGGGTCGGCCGGGGAAACCATGTCGACCTCGGCCGCACCGTCGCTCAGCGCCGACCGCAGCGCGGGGAGCAGCGGGTCTGCGTCGTCCTCGTCTCCGATCAGCAGGACGCCGGCGAGCGTGCCGGCCGGTTTGTCCAGTGGGGTGAGCTCCCACTCCAGCGCGAACAGCCGGTTCCCGAGTTCCGTTGTGCCCCGGCCCGATCGAAGCACCGCCATCTCCACCTCGTCGACGACGAGCAGCGGTCGTCCGTCCCGATCCGTCAGGACGACGTGGCCCACCAGCCGGTCGGGGTCGCCGGTGGTGGTCAGCGAGCCGAACGAGCGCACGCCGTCTGCCACGTTGCCGTAGACGTGGACACCCGCGAAACGCGCTGGCAACACGATGATTTCGCGGGCGTTCTGCCCGCCGGCCAGGTCGATCGCGGCCCGGGTGGCCCCGAGCGCCTGGACGGCGATGTCCATCATGACCGGATGCAACACGACGTTGCGCGATCCGGTCCTGGCCGACGCGGGCAGGCGCACGTCCGCGCGGGCCGCTCCCGACGGGGTGACGGTGAGGCCCACGATCCCGCGGAAGGCCGGGCCGTGCTGTTGTCCGGCGCCGCGCAGCCGCTCATACAGCTCGTCGGGGTCGAGCTCCGTCACGCCGGGTTCGTCGGCCGGCAGCGACGGCAGCGCGCGTTCGGTTTCGCGGGTGAGGGTGGCGGTGGCGTGTTTGACCCATCCCGAAGCGGCGTTGTGCGTGCGCATTTCGACGCGACAGGTCTGCTCGTCGCCGGCGAGCGTCGTCACCAGCGCGGTGCCGTCGCCCACGTGCAGCAGGTGGTCCAGGCTGAGGTCGCGGATCATCCAGGGTTCGTGCTCGGGGCCGCCGAAGGCGTCCGTCGCCGCGGCCAGCGCGATGTCGGCGTAGGCCGAACCCGGCAGGACGCAGAGATCGTCGATGACGTGATCACCGAGCCACAGCAGGTCGGGGCCGAGCTCGCATTCCCAGATCCGGGTGCCGGTAGTGGGGTCGGTCACGCCGGCCCCGAGCAGCGGGTGGGTGTTCGGGGCGTGGTGGCCGGCGGTGGTGGGGGAGATCCAGTGCCGGGTGTGCTGCCACGGCGTTTTCGGTAGCGGGGGGTGCGGTCCCGGGGGATGCGGCGTATGGGGCGGGCGCGTGACGTGGGCGGTGTTGAGGTTGGTGTGGAAGGTCAGGGTGTCGTGGGCATCGCGCTGCAGGGTGCCGATGCTCAGGTAGCCGTCGCGGTCGGCGAGGGTTTCGCTGATGGCGTGGGTCAGCAAGGGGTGCGCGCTGACTTCGATGAAGGTGTGGTGCTCGGCCGCCGCGGCTTCGATCGCCTGCTGGAAGCGGACCGGGTTGCGCATGTTGGTGGCCCAGTGGTCGGCGTCGAAGGCCGGCCGGCTGTTCAGGTCCGCGTAGGTGGTGGAGATGATCGGGATGGTCGGTGGGCGCGGGGACAGATCGGCGAGTTGCGCGCGCATCAGTGGCTGCAGCGGGTCCATCGCCGGGTTGTGCGGCGCCACTTCGATATTGACCCGGCCGGCGAAGTGGTTCTGCGCGCGGACCGTGTTGATGAGGTCGTCGATCGCCTGGGTCGGTCCGGCGATGACGGTCTGGCGCGGCGAGCCGTAGATCGCCAACGTCACCTGCGGGTGGTCGGCGATCAGCGCCTCGGTCGCGGCGGCGTCGAGCTCGAGCGCGGCCATGGTGCCCTGCCCGGACAGCGGGGCCATCAACCGCGATCGTGTCGCGGTCACCCGCAATCCCTGGGCGGGCGTGAGCGCACCGGCCACCACGGCGGCGGCGACTTCGCCCATGGAGTG
>NZ_LZJJ01000111.1:0-5640 GCF_001667625.1 Mycobacterium sp. E1715 | reverse complement strand
GTCACGCTGGTCGGCGCTTCGCTGTCGATGCGGATCCCGCGCTGGGTCGAGGTCACGGCCGGCGAGGTGCCCGCCACGTTGAGCTACCGCCAGGACAGCGAACCACAGCGGCGCAGCTGGCACCATGAAGTCAAGAAGGTCGGCGGGACGCTGCGACAACCGCTGGGCCGCAACATCATTACCTCGTTGTGGGGAAACTGCACCATCAAGGTCATGGTCGGCTTTCTGTTCTTGTACCCGGCGTTCGTCGCCAAGGCGCATCAAGCCAACGGCTGGGTTCAGCTCGGCATGCTCGGGATGATCGGCGCGGCGGCCGGCATCGGCAACTTCGCCGGCAACTTCGCCGCCGCGCGCCTACAACTGGGCCGCCCCGCCGTGCTGGTGGTGCGCTGCACGCTGGCGGTCTCTGCGGTCGCGCTGGCGGCGGCGGTGGCGGGCACCCTCGCGGCGGCCGTGATCGCCACCCTGGTGACGTCCGGCAGCAGCGCCATCGCGAAGGCCTCGCTGGACGCCTCACTGCAAAACGATCTGCCCGAGGAATCGCGCGCCTCGGGATTCGGGCGTTCGGAGTCGACGCTGCAGCTGGCCTGGGTGCTCGGCGGTGCCGTGGGCGTTCTGGTGTACACCGAGTTGTGGGTGGGCTTCACCGCCGTAACCGCGCTGCTGATCCTCGGATTGGCGCAGACGCTCGTTAGCTATCAAGGGAACTCGCTGATCCCCGGACTCGGAGGTAACCGGCCCGTCATGGTGGAGCAGGAAGGCGTCCGTCGCGGCCGACCGGCGGTGGTGCCCGAGTGAAACGCAGGATGGCCGTGCTGCTCGCCGGCCTGATGACTCTGGCGTGCGTGGCCGTCGGTGTGGGCACCTGGCTGCTGGTGCGCCCGTCCGGTCCGCAGCGACCCCAGATCAGCGCGTATTCGCACGGCCACCTCACGAGGGTGGGGCCATACCTTTACTGCAGCGTGCTCAACCTCGAGGACTGCGACACGCCCCAGGCGCAGGGCGAGCTGAAGGTCAGCGAGCGCTACCCGGTGCAACTCTCGGTGCCCGACGCGATCTACCGGGCGCCGTGGCGGCTGCTGCAGGTCTACGAGGACCCGACCAACACCACCAGCACCATCTTTCGGCCGGGCACCCGGTTCGCGGTCACCATCCCGCCGGTGGACCCGCACCGCGGGCGCGTGGTCGGGATAGTGGTGCAGTTGCTGACGCTCGTCATGGATCCCGCGGGAGAGCTGCGGGATGTTCCGCACGCGGAATGGTCAGTGCGCCTTACGTATTGAGCGCCCGGGTCAGGCGCCGTGCCCAGCCGGCACCCGTTCCCCTTCGACGGGCGGGCCCGGAGGGGTCCCGTCGCCGAACGGATTGCCGCCCAGCGCTTCCCGGCCATGCGGTGACAGCCAGCTCGACAGGTCCGGCCCCTTGGGCACGATGCCGGTGGGATTGATGTCGGCGTGCACGATGTAGTAGTGCTGCTTGATCTGCACGAAGTCGACGGTGTCGCCGAACCCCGGTGTCTGGAAGAGGTCGCGCGCATACGCCCACAACACCGGCATCTCGCTCAGTTTGCTCCGGTTGCACTTGAAATGACCGTGGTAGACCGGGTCGAAGCGGGCCAATGTCGTGAACAACCGCACGTCGGCCTCGGTTATGGTGTCGCCCACCAGGTATCGCTGATCGGCCAGGCGGTCGCCGACCCAATCCAACGCGGCGAACAGCCGGTCGTACGCCGCGTCGTAGGCTTCTTGCGAGCCGGCGAACCCGCACCGGTACACCCCGTTGTTGATCTCGGTATAGACCCGCTTGTTCACGTCGTCGATCTCCGCGCGCAGCTGCTCGGGATACAGCTCCGGGGCGCCCTCGCGGTGGTAGGCGGTCCATTCCGTGGAGAAGTCCAGGGTCATCTGTGCGAAGTCGTTGGTGACGACAGCGCCGGTGGGAACGTCGACGATCGCGGGCACCGTGATGCCCTTGGGATAGTCGGGGAAGCGCTTGAAGTAGGCATCCTGCAGCCGGGGAATCTTCAAGACGGGGTCCACGCCCCCGGGGTCGAGATCGAACGTCCAGCTGCGTTCGTCGTGGGTAGGCCCGCAAAACCCAATGGACAGAACGCTTTCCAGGCCCAGCAAGCGCCGGACGATGATGGCGCGGTTGGCCCAGGGGCAGGCGCGCGCGACGACGAGCCGGTACCTGCCGGGTTCCACCGGATAGCCGTCGCGCCCGTCGGCGGTGACGCGGGTGGTGATGTAGTTCGTGTCGCGGGTGAAGTCACCTTTTCCGGCGACGTAGGCGGCCATGGTGACAATTCTGCCCCAGCCACTCGCCGCCGACCGGCGGCGAGCTAGGCGTCGAGCTCGCGGGCGACCGCGCGAACCACCTCGGAGACCCGTCGAGCCGTCTTGCGGTCCGGGTAGCGCCCCTTGCGCAGCTCGGGCTGAACGGCGCTCTCCAGCAACGTGATCATGTCCTCGACCATGCCGTGCAGTTCGTCGGGGCTGTGCTTGTGCTCGGCGGGCGTCTCGCGGCGGCCCTGAGCCTTGGTGAGGCTGGGCGGCGGCTCAATCAGCTTGAGGCTCAGCGCCTGAGGCCCGCGCCGCCCGGAGGCGATGCCGAACTCCACGCGCTGGCCCGCTTTGAGCCCCTCGACCCCAGCGGGCAACGCCGACGAGCGGACATACACGTCCTCGCCGTCCTCTTGCGACAGGAAGCCAAACCCCTTGTCGGCGTCGTACCACTTAACCTTGCCGGTCGGCACTGGTCTCACCTGCTTGTCTAACGGATCAATAGAATGGCCAACACAATAAGCGTCCCGCCTGCGCAGGACGCCGTTTGGTCCCTGATCCTACTCGGATGCTCGCCTGACGAGCACCCCCGTTATTGCCCACTCGGTACTCTGGGCATTACCGGTGGAGGAGATATGCGCCTGATCCTGAACATCATCTGGCTCGTGTTCGGCGGCCTGTGGATGGCCGCCGGATACGTGGTCGCGGCGCTTGTCAGCTTCTTGCTGATCATCACCATCCCGTTCGGCTTCGCGTCGCTGCGCATCGCCTCCTACGCGTTGTGGCCGTTCGGCCGCACCATCGTCGACAAGCCGACCGCCGGCACGGGAGCGCTGATCGGAAACGTCATCTGGGTGCTGCTGTTCGGACTGTGGCTGGCGATCGGCCACGTGGTGAGCGCGGTGGCGATGGCCGCCACGATCGTCGGCATTCCGCTGGCGCTGGCCAACCTCAAGCTGATCCCCGTGTCGTTGATGCCGCTTGGCAAGCAGATCGTTCCCGTCGGTTCGCCCTCCCAGGTGATGGCCGCATGACGCTGACCGCGCTGGGTGTGCCGACGGTGCCGGGCCGCGCCGGCGGCGGTGCCGCCCGGCACGCCCCGACCACGGGCCCGTTGGTGGACACCTACGGGCGGGTCGCCACCGACCTGCGGGTCTCGCTGACCGACCGCTGCAACCTGCGGTGCAATTACTGCATGCCGGCCGAGGGCCTGGATTGGCTGCCGGGCGAGCAACTGCTGCGGCCCGACGAGCTGACCCGCCTGATGCACATCGCCGTCACCCGGTTGGGCATCACGAGCGTGCGATTCACCGGTGGCGAACCCCTGTTGGCGCGGCACCTCGAAGAGGTGGTCGCGGCGGTGGCCGGGCTGCGGCCCCGCCCGGAGATCTCGTTGACCACCAATGGCATAGGGCTGGCGAGGCGGGCCGCCGGCCTCGCCCGGGCAGGCCTGGACCGTGTCAATGTCTCGATGGACAGCGTGGATCGCGACCACTTCGCGGCGATCACCCGCCGGGACCGGCTCGGCGACGTGCTCGACGGGCTGGCCGCCGCCCACGACGCCGGCCTGACGCCGGTCAAGGTCAACGCCGTGCTCGATCCCGTCACCGGGCGGCAGGACGTCGTCGAACTGCTGCGGTTCTGCCTCGAGCGCGGCCACCAGCTACGGGTGATCGAGCAGATGCCGCTGGATGCCGGGCACCAATGGCGCCGGGGCGCCGCGCTGAGCGCCGACGACGTGCTCGACACGCTGCGCCCCCACTTCCGGTTACGGCCCGACCCCGCGCCGCGCGGCTCGGCGCCCGCGGAGCTCTGGCTGGTCGACACCGGCCCGGGCACGCCGAGCGGAAAGTTCGGCGTCATCGCGTCGGTCTCCCACGCCTTCTGTTCGGCCTGCGATCGAACCCGCCTGACCGCTGACGGTCAGGTCCGCAGCTGCCTGTTTTCGACCGAGGAGACCGATCTTCGGGCCCTGCTGCGTAGCGGCGCGTCCGACGACGCGATCGAAGCGGCGTGGCGGGTCGCGATGTGGGGCAAGCCGGCCGGTCACGGGATCAACGACCCGAGCTTCGTCCAGCCCGACCGTCCGATGAGCGCGATCGGTGGCTAGCCCGATGGGTCATGCCGTCCAACAAGACGGGATTCAGGTGACGGTGCGCTACTTCGCCGCCGCGCGGGCGGCGGCGGGCGCCGAGTCGGAGACGGTGGTGCTGCGCCCCGGGACCACCGTGGCCGAGCTCGTCGAGCGCCTCGCCGTGCGTGGCTCCCGACTCGCCGCGGTGTTGGGCAGATGCTCCTACCTGTGCGACGGGGTCGCCGTGCGCGACGAGACCGCACCGTTACGCCCCGGAAACACGATCGACGTTCTACCCCCTTTCGCCGGCGGGTAAAACTGTGAGTTATCTCACGTAACGGAACGATAACGGCGTAATCACGCTCCGATATCGGGTGCTATGACCTGCGTGGATGCCGTGTGTCCGGAGCGTTTTCCCAGATGGCCGAGAGGGAAACGCCCGGTTTCGCAGAACGTGACGGGGCCGACAGAACCCGCTACCTTTCTCCGAAGGCTCGCCAAGACAACCGAATTGGCGGACCTCCCCTCCTATCGCGCCGAGCTCCATCCAGTAGGCGGGGCCCACTGACCAACGTGGATGGAGACGGGGGACCCACCGGTCCACCGTGATCGGACTGGGGCCGCGTGCGGCCCCTAGGGGTGAAGCCGACGTCGCTCCCCAGCGGACACGACGACGGCCGGGTGGCCTCTCCAACCCGAACCCGACAGCTGACCTCGCAGGCGCGTGACGAGAGAGGATTTTTCACGGCCTATGAGTGGACGTCACCGTAAGCCCAGCACGTCAAACATCAGCGTCGCCAAGATCGCCGTCACCGGCGCGGTCCTCGGTGGCGGCAGCATCGCCCTGGCCGGCCAGGCGGCCGCGGCCACCGACGGCGAGTGGGACCAGGTAGCCCGGTGCGAATCCGGCGGCAACTGGGCGATCAATACCGGCAACGGCTACCACGGTGGCGTGCAGTTCAGCTCGAGCACTTGGGCTTCGCACGGCGGTGGCCAGTACGCGCCGTCGGCCGAACTGGCCACCAAAGAGCAGCAGATCGCCGTCGCCGAGCGCGTGCTGGCCACCCAGGGCCGCGGTGCCTGGCCCGTGTGCGGTGGCCCGCTGTCCGGCCCGTCCCCGCGCGAGGTTCCCGCGCCGGCCGGCCTGGACGCTCCGCTTGATGCGCCCGGAATCAACGGCCAGCCGGCGCCCCTGGCTCCCCCGCCCGCCGACGCGATCCGCCGGTCGGGCCTGCCGAAGGTGCCCACGTCGGTGTTGTCCCGAGGGGTGTGCGGTGTGGCGGG
>NZ_LZJJ01000110.1:0-639 GCF_001667625.1 Mycobacterium sp. E1715 | reverse complement strand
CCCGGCGCCCCGCGCCTGGTCGGCTACGTCACCGGACGATCGACGCGGCCGACGCGCGCGCCGCGCTGGCCGGTCGGCTGCCCGGCTTCATGGTGCCGTCCGCGGTCGTGGTGATGGCTGCGTTGCCGCTGACGGTCAACGGCAAACTCGACACGCGAGCCCTCCCCGCGCCGGAATACAGCGATGCCAGCCGATTTCGCGCCCCGGTCACTGCGGTGGAGGAGGTGCTGGCCGGCGCCTTCGCACAGGTTCTCGGTCTCGAACGGGTCGGGATCGACGAGTCGTTCTTCGACTTGGGCGGCGATTCACTGTCGGCCATGCGCCTCGTCACCGCCATCAACAAGTCATTGAAAGCCGGCCTGTCGTTACGCGCCTTGTTTGACGCGCCCACGGTGGCGCTCCTGGCGCCGCACCTCAATGACGACGGGGCCGAGCGCGAGCCTTTGGTGGCGGGCGACCGGCCCGCTGATCCAAAACGCGGTGGGCATGTTGTAGGTCGCGGCGCGGTCCCGCCATTGCTCGAGGAACCAGAGCCGGCTCTGGGCGAACGACAGCGGAAGGACAGCGGGCCGGTCGCCCGCCACCAAAGGCTCGCGCTCGGCCCCGTCGTCATTGAGGTGCGGCGCCAGGAGCGCCACC
>NZ_LZJJ01000109.1:0-18612 GCF_001667625.1 Mycobacterium sp. E1715 | reverse complement strand
CGTGAATATCCTTGCGGGTCAGAGAGGATCGGGTAGACCACGCCACCGACGATCGCGTCCGCGGCCGACTCCGCGGTGCTTTCGTCGACGCCGGCGGCGAGGATGCGAGCCCGGACGCTCTCGTGTAGGGGCTCGCTGAATCCGGCACGCAGTTTGACCGCGGTGTCCTCGTGTTCCATGCCCGCGGCGGTCAAGATCCGCAGCATCGCCGAGCCGCGAGCCGTCGTGAGGGTGGTGGCGAGCCTGCGCACCCACCCCACCAGGTCGGCGGCCAAATCGTCGGTGTGGTTGACCGATGCGAGCAGCTGGTCGGCGTCCTCGAGCATGACGTCGGCGACCAGGGCGGGGCGGCTGGGCCACCACCGGTAGATGGTCTGCTTGCCCACTGCAGCGCGGGCGGCGACCGCCTCGATGGTCAGGCCGTCGAAGCCGCGCTCCAAAAGCAATTCGCGGGTGGCGGTGACGATCGCCGTGCGCGACTTCTCGCTGCGGCGCCTCGGCGTGCTCACCTGGGTGAGATCGCTTGGCATATGGTGATCCTCACTGCCGCCTTTGCCCGCTTTACATCGCGTGACTACCCCCGGTAGTCTGCCACAAGACGAGACGGTTCGTCTTGTAAGGCCATCCGAATCGAAGGGTAACAGTCCGTGCGGCCAACGTCAGCCAGCTCCCGGCCGCCATCGTGACCCTGGGATTGAGCCGGGAGCAACAGGAACTCAGCGACGCCGTCGGCCAGTTCGCCGGCCGGCACGCGCCCGTCTCCGCCACTCGCGACAACTTTGACGACCTCGCCGCGGGGCGCCCGCCCCAGTGGTGGGAGGCCTTCGTCGGCAACGGATTTCACGCGGTGCATCTGCCCGAAAGCCTCGGTGGGCAGGGCGGGCGCCTGATCGACGCCGCGTGCGTCCTGGAGGCGGCGGGCAAGGCGCTGTTGCCCGGCCCGCTGCTGCCGACGGTCGCCGCGGGAGCCGTCGCCCTGCTGGCCGACCCCACACCTGCCGCCGAGGCGCTGGTGCGCAACCTGGCCGCGGGCCTCATCGCGGCGGCGGTGCTCCCCGACGACGGTGACTTCAGCGCGCGCGCCGACGATGGCGGATGGGTGGTCACCGGCACGTCCGAGGTCACCGCGGGCGTGTGCGCTGCGCGCACCATCCTCATCGCCGCGCGCACGGAGAACGACACCGTGGTCTGGGTCGCCGCCGACACCGAGAACCCCGCGGCGACAACCGAACCCGTAAACGGCACCGACCTGATCTCCGACGCCGGCATCGTGCGGCTCGCCGATTACCGCGCAGGCGGCACGGAGGTGCTCACCGGGATCGACCCCGACCGTGCGCGGTGCGTCACGTTGGGTCTGCTGGCCAGCGCGACCGCCGGCATCGTGCAGTGGTGCGTCGAGGCGGTCACGGCGCACCTGCGCATCCGCGAACAATTCGGCAAGGTGATCGGAACTTTCCAGGCGTTGCAGCACAACGCCGCGATGTTGCTGGTCAGCAGCGAGCTGGCCACCGCGGCGGCCTGGGACGCGGTGCGGGCCGCGGACGAGCCCATCGACCAGCACCGCATGGCCGCCGCCGGTGCGGCGGTGATCGCGATCGCCCCGGTGCCCGACCTCGTCCTCGACGCGTTGACCATGTTCGGCGCCATCGGCTTCACTTGGGAACACGACCTGCACCTGTATTGGCGGCGCGCGATCAGTCTTGCGGCATCGATTGGTCCGGCCAATCGCTGGGCCCGGCACCTGGGGCAGCTGACGTGCACCCGGCAACGGGACATGTCGGTCGACCTGGGCGACGCGGAAGCGCCGTTCCGTTTCTGGGTGGCCGAGACCCTTGACGCCGCAATGCAGTTGCGCAACGACACACCCGCACCGCACGGCGACTACCCGGACCAGGCCTCCGGACCCCAGCGCACGTTGCTGGCCGATGCCGGCCTGATCGCGCCGCATTGGCCCGCGCCGTGGGGAATCGATGCGGGTCCCCTCAAACAGCTCATCATCGACGAGGAGTTCGCCAAGCGGCCCGGGCTGGTCCGGCCGTCGCTGAACATCGCCGAGTGGATCCTGCCCTCGGTGCTGGCAGCCGCACCAGAAGACTTGCAGGAAAAGCTGATTCCGCCGACCCAACGCGGCGAGATTCACTGGTGCCAGCTGTTCAGCGAGCCGGGCGCGGGCTCGGACCTGGCGTCGCTGGCCACCCGGGCAACCAAGGTCGACGGCGGTTGGCGGATCAACGGCCACAAGATCTGGACGTCGTTGGCGCAGTACGCAGACCTTGGCGCCCTGCTGGCGCGCACCGATCCCGAAGCGAGCAAGCACCGTGGCATCGGCTACTTCATCCTGGATATGCGGTCGCCCGGCATTGAAATCCAGCCGATCAAGACGGCCACCGGGCAGGCGCACTTCAACGAGGTATTCCTCAACGACGTGTTCGTCCCCGGCGAGATGTTGCTGGGCGCCCCCAGTGACGGCTGGAACCTGGCGATCGCGACCATGGCCGAAGAGCGCTCCGCCATAAGCGGTTACGTGAAGTTCGACCGGGCCGCCGCGCTGCGCCGGCTGGCGGCCGAACCTGGGCCGGACCGCGACGACGCGCTGCGCGCGCTCGGCGAACTCGACGCGTACACGAACGCCATCAAGGCGCTGGGGGTGCGGGAGACCATCCGGTTGCTCGACGGCCAGGCGTCGGGTCCGGCGTCCAGCATCGCCAAGGTGGCGATGAACGAGTTACTGCGCAGAACGTTCGAGGCCACCCTGCGATTGACCGGGCGCGCGGCGATGATGGCCGACGCCGACCCCGACATCGTGGAGCGCTACCTGCACCTGCCCGCCGAGCTGATCGGCGGAGGAACCCGGGAGATTCAGCTGAACATCATTGCCCAGATGATCCTCGGACTACCTCGAAAGTAGGACCCGCCCATGGGATTACGCGGAGAAGCTGCGATCGTCGGCTATGTCGAGCTCCCGCCCGAACGGCTCAACAAGGCCTCGCTCGCGCCGTTCGCGATCGAACAATGGGCGGAGCTGTCCGCGGCCGCCCTCGCGGATGCCGGGCTGCCCGGCGACGTCGTCAACGGAATCGTGGCGTCGCACCTGGCGGAGTCGGAGATTTTCGTTCCGTCGACCATCGCCGAATACCTCGGTGTCGGGGCGCGATTCGCCGAACACGTGGACCTTGGCGGCGCCAGCGCCGCGGCCATGGTCTGGCGGGCAGCTGCGGCGATCGAACTGGGCATCTGTGACGCGGTGTTGTGTGCGCTGCCGGCCCGCTACATCACCCCGTCATCGAAGAAGAAGCCCAGGCCCATGGTCGACGCGATGTTCTTCGGCTCGTCGAGCAACCAATACGGCTCTCCCCAGGCTGAATTCGAGATTCCCTACGGCAACCTCGGCCAGAACGGACCCTATGGCCAGGTTGCCCAGCGCTACGCGGCCGTCTACGGCTACGACGAGCGGGCGATGGCCAAGATCGTCGTCGACCAGCGGTTCAACGCCAACCACACCGAGGGCGCGATCTGGAAGGACAAACCGCTCACGGTCGACGACGTCCTGGCCAGCCCGGTGATCGCCGACCCGCTGCACATGCTGGAGATCGTCATGCCGTGCGTCGGGGGCGCGGCGGTAGTCGTCGCCAACGCCGATCTCGCCCGACGGGCGCGCCACCGCCCGGTGTGGATCAAGGGATTCGGCGAGCATGTGCCGTTCAAGACCCCGACCTATGCGAAGGACCTGCTGCACACCCCGATCGCCGAAGCCGCCGACACCGCGTTCGCCATGACGCGGCTGAGCCGCGAGCAGATGGACATGGTGTCGATCTATGACTGCTACACCATCACCGTGCTGCTGTCGCTGGAGGACGCGGGGTTCTGCGAGAAGGGCAAGGGCATGGAGTTCGTCGCCAACCATGACCTGACCTTCCGCGGCGACTTTCCGCTAAACACCGCGGGCGGGCAACTGGGGTTCGGCCAGGCCGGGCTGGCCGGCGGCATGCACCACGTCTGCGACGCCACCCGACAGATCATGGGCCGGGCGGGCGCGGCGCAGGTCGCCGACTGCGACCGCGCCTTCGTTTCCGGCAACGGCGGGATTCTGTCGGAACAGACCACACTGATCCTCGAGGGGGACTGATCGGACATGACCACCTTCGAACGCCCGATGCCCGTCAAAACCCCTACCAGCGCGCCGTTTTGGGATGCGCTGGCGCAGCATCGCATCGTCATCCAGTACTCGCCGTCGCTGGGAAGCTACGTGTTCTACCCGCGGGTGCGCGCGCCGCGCACGCTAGCCGACGATCTGGAATGGCGTGAGATCTCCGGCATGGGAACGTTGTATTCCTACACCGTCGCGCGCCGACCGGTCAGCCCGCACTTCGCCGACGCCGTCCCGCAGCTGCTGGCCATCGTCGAATGGGACGAGGGGCCAAGGTTTTCCACCGAGATCGTCAACGTCGATCCCGCGGTTATCAGGGTTGGCATGCGCGTGCGGCCGGTGTTCTTCGACTACCCGGAGCACGACGTCACGATGCTCCGTTACGCGCCCGCCGGCTGAGGTGCGTACCGGCACCGCCAGCCCTTGAGTAGCTTGGCGATTCGGGAGCCTCTGGATCGGGCGGCGCGTCCATAGCTGCTGTGTCGGCCAATGACGACCATGGGCGATAGCGGCGACGCGACCGGCCGCGGCGGGCTTCTGCGCGATCACGCGAACCTGTCGGGCTGCTTGGAAAGCGCTGCGAGAGCCATGTGTGGCGCGTCCGTCCGACTACGATGAGCCGAAAGTTGTTCAACGGGAGGTATGTGGTGCATCTCCGGCCGACCGGGCGGTCACAGCCTGAACCGGCGGTCGGCGGCGAGAATTCGCAAATGAAGGCCGGAATGGGAGTGCTGGTCGTCGTCGTCGTCAGCGCCATGATCACCTCGATAGTGCTCTACATCGATGGCGCCGGATATCGCCGAGTTTCAACCGATGGATCATCGACCCGAAGTGGGACGGTCGTGACGCTGAACATCGAAAGCGTCCAGTCGGACTACAGCGTGCTTCGGGGCAACCTAGTGGTTTCGCCCGGATCCGTGCTGCTCGATCCGGCCACCACCAGCCTCAAGCAAGACCTCACCGTCGAGGTGACCTCTGTCGCGACGCCAGTGAAGCGCACCTGGTTGAAGGGTGCACTGCCCGGCGTGTTCCCGGTCCCGCTGACCTTGTCACGCGACACTGAACGGTGGCCGTTCGACCGTTACTACACCGGGCCGATCACGGTGGAACTGTTTGTCGGCGCTATGCAAACACCCGAACGCGCCAGGGTGATGATCGTTGACCGGTTGCCCGGGTGGAAGATTCACGCGGCCGGACCGGACCAAGCCAGACCATTCGCGCCCTACGAGGTGACCATGGAGCGCTCGGCGAGCACCATGGTGTTCGCGATGATCATCCTGTGCATCCTTCTCGCGATCGCGGGGGCAGGGGTCTTCGTCGCGGTCCAGACACTGCGGGACCGACGAAAGTTTCAGTCGCCCATGGTGGCCTGGTACGCGGCGATGCTGTTTGCGGTGGTTCCGCTGAGAAACGCCCTCCCCGGCTCGCCGGCATTCGGAAGCTGGATCGATATGACCATCGTTTTGTGGGTGCTTGTTGCCCTGGTGGTCTCGATGCTGCTGTACATCGCGTCGTGGTGGCGGCATTTGCGCCCACATTCGGACCGCGAGACTCAGCCCGAGCATTGGGCAACCGAGGGCGCCGCGCCTCCCCGTTAGCGCGCTGCCGGCCGTGCCGATCGGCCGTTGGACCAGCCGACAGCGCGTGATTACGCATGAGCGCTGGACGATAAGTGACTAATAGTCGCCTTGGTTCACGCGATGGAGCCGCCATGGAGGGGCGGAGCAGAGGGCAGGCTTGCCCAGTCAGACGTTGGAGCGCAAGCCGTTAGGCGCGGAGCCGCGGCCAGAGCGCAGTGTTGACACTGTGATCGAGGCCATTATCTACTAGTCACTGTCTCGGTGAGGAGTGCGGCATGAACAAGGACGACCTGATCCTGATCAGCGTGGATGACCACATCGCCGAACCCGCCGACATGTTCGACGCGCACGTTCCGGCGAAATACAAGGACCGCGCGCCCCGGGTGGTCATGGAACCCGACGGCGTCCAGCAGTGGTACTACGGCGAGGTCCGCGGGCGGAACATGGGCCTGAATGCCGTGGCGGGCAAGCCGCGGGAGATGTACAACATCGACGCTTCGCGTTACGACGAGATGCGGCCCGGGTGCTTCAACGTGGACGAGCGGGTCCGCGACATGAACGCCGGCGGCCAGCTGGCCGGCCTCAACTTCCCCAACTTCACCGGCTTCTCCGGCCAGGTGCTCAACCAGGGCCCCGACCGCGACATCAACCTGGTGATGATCAAGGCGTACAACGACTGGCACATCGACGAGTGGTGCGCCGCCTACCCGGGCCGATTCATCCCCTGCGGCATCCTGCCGCTGTTCGACGTGGCGGAGGCGGCCAAGGAAGTCGAACGCCTCGCCGACAAGGGTTGCCACGCCGTCACGTTCTCGGAGAACCCAGAGGCGTTGCAGATGCCCAGCATTCACACCAAATACTGGTATCCCTTGTTCGAGGCCGTCTGCGAGAACAAGACCGTCCTGTGCACCCACGTCGGCTCGGCGTCGCGTTCGCCGCAGGTGTCCACCGACGCCCCGCCCAGCGTGCAGATGACGGCCTCGTCGATGATGAGCATGTTCACCTTCACCGAGCTGATCTGGGCCGAATTCTGGGCGGACTTCCCGCAATTGAAGTTCTCACTGACCGAGGGAGACGTCGGCTGGATCCCGTACTTCCTGTGGCGCGCCGAGCACGTCTACAACCGTCATTCGGGGTGGACGCTGGCCAAGTTCCCGCCTGGTTACAGCGGGCCGGCCGACGTGTTCAAGCGGCACTTCTACACGTGCTTCATCAGCGACAAGGTCGGCGTGCGCAACATGGAGTGGTTCAACGAGGACATGCTGTGCTGGGAGTCCGACTTTCCCCATTCCGACAGCAACTGGCCGTTCGCGCCGGAGGACGTCATCGAGACCATGGGGCATCTCGGCGACAGTGTCATCGACAAGATCACGCACGAAAACGCCATGGCAGCCTACTCATTCGACCCGTTCAAGCACATCCCGAAGGAGCGCGCCCGCGCCGGTCACCTCCGCGCCCAGGCCACTGACGTCGACGTGGTGACGCACGTCGGCCGCCGGGCCAGCCAGCGCGACCGCGACGCGTGGACCCGGATGACCCAGTTCGCCCTGCAGTCGCAGGTGACGGCGGAGGCCGCCGGTATTTCGGGCCGCGCCACCACCCTGGGCAACTGAACGTGGCAGCCCGGGCGCCTTTCGCGGACTGGCGCGTGCTGGAGTTGTCGAACGGAATCGCGGTGTCCTACTGCGGCAAGATGTTCGCCGACGCCGGCGCCGACGTGGTGAAAGTCGAATCGGCCCAGGGTGATTCGATGCGCGCCCGGTCGGCCGGCGGTCCGCCCGGAGCCCTGTTCGACTATTTGGCCGCGGGTAAGAAGTCGGTGATCAACGACGGCGGTCCGGAGATCGCCGGCCTGCTGGCCGGCGCCGACATCGTGCTGACCGACCTGACCGACGGCTGGACGCTCGACGGAATCTTGGCCCGCACGGGCCGGTCGGCGGTGGTGGTCGCCGTGACTCCGTTCGGCACGACCGGACCCTACGTGGACGATCGCGTGCTGGCCAACGAGTTCATCCTGCAGGCGCTGTGCGGCTCGACCGCCGGCCGCGGCTGGCCCGAGGACGAACCGGTACAGGCCGGCGGGCAGCTCGGTGAATGGCTGGCGGGCACGTTCGCGGCAGCGGTGGCGGCGGCGACCGCGCGGCATGCCGCGCGAAGCGGCCGCGGGGAGACCATCGACGTCTCGACATACGAGGCGATGGTGATCGCGATGGGCGGCCTGTCCGCCATGTCGGCCAGCGTGCTGGGGGCGGATTCACTGTTGGGGCAACGGAGTCTGGAGCTGCCGTCGATCGTCCCCACCGCCGACGGCCTGGTCGGCTTCTGCACCATCACCGCGCAGCAGTTCCAGGACTTCCTGGTGCTGATCGACCGTGCCGACCTGCTCGACGACGCCGACCTCGCCTCGTTCGACGGGCGCGTCGCCCGCCGCGACGAATTCCTCGACATGGTCACGCGGTGGACTCAGACACGCAGCACGCAGGAGATCGTCGACCTCGCCGTCGCCTTCCGGATACCGGTGGCCCCGATCGCGACGCCCGAAATGTTGCCGGAGATCGACCATTTCGTGGACCGGGGCGTATTCGTCCAATCGGGGGCCGGGGTGTTGCAGCCGAGAGTCCCGTATCGCAGCGACGCGATGGTGACCAGGCCCCCCGGGCGGCCTGTTCGACTGGGCGCCGACAACGGCAAGGTCCACTGGCCGCCACGATCCCGTCCCACCGGCGGCGCCGACGCCGATGCACTGCCGTTGGCCGACACCAGGATCACCGACTTCACCGCGTTCTGGGCGGGACCGGTCGCGACGCAACTGCTGGGCGCCCTGGGCGCCGACGTGATCAAAGTCGAGGGCGTCCGCCGGCCCGACGGTATGAGGTTCTCCGCCGGCCGCCCACCGAGCTGGGACCGATGGTGGGAATGGGGCCCGGTGTTCCTGTGCAGCAACAACAACAAGCGTGGCGTCAGCGTCGAACTGAGCACCGACGCCGGACGGGCGATCGCGCTGGAGCTCATCGCCGCGAGCGATCTGGTGATCGAGAACTTCTCTCCCCGGGTGATGACGAACTTCGGCCTGGGCTGGGATGCCGTGCACGCGGCCAACCCGCGCGCCGTCATGGTGCGGATGCCCGCGTTCGGGCTCGACGGTCCCTGGCGCGACCGGGTGGGCTTCGCCCAGACCATGGAGCAGGCGACCGGCATGGCGTGGATGACCGGACACGCCGACGGCCCCCCGGTGATTCCGCGCGGCGTGTGTGACCCGATCGCGGGCCTGCACGCGGCCTTCGCGGCGGTCGCCGCGCTGGCGGTCCGCGACCGGGACGGGGCCGGGATGCACGTCGAGTCCACCATGGTGGAGGCGGCGCTGAACGTGGCCGCCGAGATGCTGGCGGAATACTCACGCAACGGAATCGAGATGCGCCGCAACGGGAATCGCGGTCCCGGCGCCACCCCGCAAGGGGTCTACCGCTGCCGCGGAGACGACGACTGGGTCGCGCTGGCCGCGATGGACGACGCAGCACGGGTAGCCTTGGCCCGGCTTCTAGGTCGGCCGGACCTCGGCGCGAACGACTGGCGGGAGCAACCGGACGAGATCGACAAGCTGATCTCCGACTGGACCGGGCGGCGGTCGGTGACCGAAGCGGTGGACGCACTGCGCGCGGCGGGGGTGGCCGCGGCGCGCGTCACGCCGGCCCCGGAGTTACTGCGCGACCCGCACCTGCACGCCCGCGGCTTCTGGGAATCGGTCGACCACCCGGTGGCCGGCTCCTTCCTTTGCACCGGAATGCCGTTCGCGTTCCTCGGCAGACCGCGACGCTGGATTCGCCGGGTGCCGCCGCTGTACGGCCAACACACGAGTGAGGTGCTGACGGGCCTGCTGGGGCGCAGTGACAACGATCTGTCCGCCCTGCAGCAGTCGGGCACCATCGCCGCGCGGCCGGCGGGACTATGACATGGCGGTCACCCTCTGCGTTCCGCCCCGCGCCGGCGAATTGTGCGCCCCCGTCCGCTTCCTGCTCCGCCAGGACTCCGTGGTGATGGAATTGACGGCCCGGCACCGCATCACCAGCGTCGAGTGGGACGGGGGCGAGCACGCAGTCGCGATGGTCGTCGAGATCACCGATCCGCAGACGGCGCGGCCCGTGGACGTGCGGATCGATGTCGTCGCGGCCGGCGCGGTGCCCGCCGATACCCGGGCCACCAAGATCGGCACCGTCACCCGTGACGGGCGACCATATGACGTCATCGGCACCTATCTCGGTGTCGTCGCCGACGAAAACTAAAGCAAAACAAAGGATCACAGAGTGGCAACCACGAAACGCACCGCGGCGATCGTCGGTGTGCACAACACCCCGCAGGGCCGGCGCCTGGACGGCGAGACGTCCCGCAGCCTGGCCCTGAGGGCCATCCGCGGCGCCCTCGACGACGCGGGCCTGCGCCTCGACGACGTCGACGGGGTCAGCGCGGGCCCGCTGTCCACCGCGTTGATCTATGACCTGCGCCTCGGACCGGCCTGGCAGGGGCTCGCCTTCGGCGTCGGCATGATCACCGAGGCGGTCACGGCCATCGAGCACGGCATGGCCGACGTGGTGGTGCTCGTCGCCGCCCAGGCCGGCGAGTACCGCGACCACGAGGCCACGGCGCCGTGGACCCGGCCCGAAAACGAATTCGTCGCGCCGTGGGGCATGTTCACCACCGCCGAGTTCGCCTTGATCGCGCGCCGCCACATGCACGTCTACGGCACCACACGCGAACAGCTGTCGATCGTCGCAGCGACCATCCGCAACAACGGATCGCGTAACCCCGAAGCGGTGTATTACCAGCGAGGGCCATTCACACCCGACGACATCACCGCGTCGAGGCCGATCGCCGACCCGTTCCATCTGCTTGACTGCGCCACCACGTCCGAGGGCGGGTGCGCGCTGGTCGTGGCGAACATCGAAAAGGCCGAGGGCGCAAGCCAACCGATCTACGTGCTGGGCAGCGGCGCCGACTTCCACGGTCCCTCCTACCAGCACCCGCCGGCATGGGACCTGGCCGGGCGGCGGGACGGACACGTCAACGGTGTGGTCGGAAGGCGCGCGGCCGAGCGCGCGTTCGCCCACGCCGGTCTGCGACCCGACGACGTCGACGTGCTGGAACTCTACGACCCGTTCTCCTTCGAAATCATCCGCCAGCTCGAGGCGTTCGGGTTTTGCGGTGAGGGTGAGGGGGGACCGTTCGTAGCCGACGGCCACATCGCCATCGACGGCAGTCATCCCATCACCACCGACGGAGGAACCATGTCGTTCAGCCACGCGGGTTCCAATCCGCAGATGATGCAGCGGGCCATCCGAGCCGTCCAGCAGCTGCGCGGTCAGGCCGGTGAATTACAAGTCGCCGACGCGCACGTCGCGTTCTGCAGCAACGGGGGAGCGGGCGCCTTGTTCACCACGCTGCTGATCCTCGGGGACGAACCGCGATGACTTCCCATCCCTTACGCCCACAAACCGGTCCGGTTCCCCATGCCGCCAGCCATCTCAGCGTGCCCTTCTGGCGGGGCTGCCGGTCCGGCGAATTGCGGTATCAGCGCTGTGAGGCCTGCGGACTGGCGAACTTCCCGCCAACCGAGCACTGCCGCGAATGCCTGTCGGCGCAGGTCCGTTGGGAGCGTAGCGGCGGCGTCGGTGAGATCTACAGCTGGACGGTGGTACACCGGCCGGTGACCGCCGAATTCGAGCCGCCCTACGCGCCGGCCATCGTCGCCTTGGACGAGGGCTACCAGATGCTGACCAACGTCGTCGGTGTGCCGCCGGAGGAATTGCGGATCGGCATGCGCGTGCGGGTGCAATTCCATGCCGTCGGACCCGACGTGACCCTGCCCTACTTCACCGGGTCACCATGAGCCCCCGGCGCACCAGCAACGGCCTGCCGGTCACCGCCTACCTGGTGCTGGGCGTGCTGGCGGCCAACGACGAGCGGCTCACCGCGGGGGAGATCAAGCTGCGCGCCGAGTTGTCCGTCGGCCACTTCTACTGGTCGCCGTCCGTCAGCCACGTTCGGCGCGAACTGAATCGGTTGTTGGCCCGCGGCATGGTCGGTGAGGTCGGCGCCCAATCGGGCAAGCGGGCGATCACCCTCTACGAGACCACGGACGCCGGGCTCGATGCGCTCCGCCGGTGGGTGCAGCACTTCCCGGGCCAGGACCAGGTCGTCATCAAGCACCCCGTCATCCTCAAAACCTGGCTCTCGCGCGGCGAGGACCCCGAACGCATCGTCGACGCATTGGACCGGCACCTCGAGGCGACCCGCGCGCGGCTGGACGAGGCGTTGTGGTCGCGGCAGCGGTCCCGCGACCTCGGCATCACCGACGACCCGAGCCAACGCTTCTCATTCGCCGTCCTGGACTATGCGATCCGCGGCCTGTACGCGGAGCTCTCCAACATCACCCAGTTGCGCGACGAGATCGCCTCCGGCACAACGCAAGACCCGGTCAAACGGGTGCGACGGTCGAAGGGCCAGATCCGCCGCCGGGTACCCGAGACCCCGGGCTAGACGCCGCGACCGCGTAGGCGGTCCCGCGCGGTTCGCGCTCCCACAGCACCTCCCCGTCGGCGACGCCGGTGCCTTCGGCGATCAACTGTCGTTTGAGCACCTTGTGGGTGGCGGTGCTGGGCAGGTCGGTAGCGATTCGGACGTAACGCGGCCGGGCCTTGGGGGACAGGTCGGGCTGTGCGTCGAGGAAAGCCTCGAACGCATCGGGGTCCAGCGCGTGGCCCTCGTTGAGGACGATCGCGGCCATGACCTGGTCGCCAACCCGTTCGTCCGGAACCGCATATACCGCGACCCGGTTGATCGAAGTGTGCCGCAACAAGATTCGCTCGATTGGCGCCGCCGTCAGGTTCTCGCCGTCCACGCGCAACCAGTCGGCCGTGCGGCCGGCCAGGTAGATCCAGCCCTCGGCGTCCTTATAAGCGAGGTCGCCGGACCAATACATGCCGTGGCGCATGCGCTCGGCGTTGGCGTCCGGGTCGTTGTAGTAGCCGGTGAAGAAGCCCGAACCGGTCGTGTTGACCAGCTCGCCCACCGCCTCGTCCGCGTTGACGAGCGCCCCGTCGGCATCGAAGCGCGCGATCGCGCACTCGGTGACGGTGTCGCTGTTGTAGACCGCGACCCCCTCGGCTCCCCGCCCGATCGACCCCTTCGGCGTGCCGGGCTCGCGGATCACCATCACGGCGTTCTCGGTGGAGCCGAACCCATCCTCGACCTGGACGCCGAATCGGCGCGCGAACTCCTCGATGTCCTTGTCGTTGGCCTCGTTACCGAAGGCGACACGCAGCGGGTTGTCGGCGTCGTCGTCGCGTTCCGGGGTGGCCAGGATGTAGGCGAGGGGCTTGCCCACGTAGTTCATATAGGTCGCGCCGTAGTGACGGACGTCGTCGAGGAAGCTGCTCGCCGAGAATTTCGCCGGCACGATCGCGGCGCCGGAGACCACCGCGGGCGCCCAGCCGGCGACGACGGCGTTCGAGTGGAACAGCGGCATGGACACGTAGCAGGTGTCCCGTTCGGTCAGCGCGAAGCGCTGCGCCAGGTTGAGGCCGGCGAAGGCGGCCATCAGGTGGGACACCTGCACCGCCTTGGGATTCCCGCTCGTGCCCGATGTGAAGATCATCATGAAGGGGTCCATGGCGGCGACCTGCCGGTGCGGCACCAGCTCGCCGGCGCCCTCGACGAACTCGGTCCACTCCGGCGCCGACGTGTCGAGTACCCGAGTTCCCTCGAGGTCCAGGCCGTCCAGCAGCGGCCGGTATTCGGCGTCGGTCACGACGAATTGGCAATGGGCGCGGCGGACGTCGGCCGCGAGCGCCTCGCCGCGCCGAGTGGTGTTCAGGCCGCACAGGACGTAGCCGCCGAGCCCGGCCGCCGCCATCTGACTCAGCATCTCGGGGTTGTTTCCCAGCAGGGCACCGATGTGCATCGGCCGGCCTGGGTCGGCGGCCGATATCAGGGCCGCCGCCCGGGTGGCCGCACCGGCCAGGTACTGACTCCAACTCCACTGCAGGCCAAGGTGTTTCACCGCGGTGCCCGGATCGGACAGGCGTTTGTTCAGCAGCGCCTGAATGGTGTCGTCAGCCATCGGTCGGATTCACCTTCACTATGCCCAGCCCTACGAGACGAGACGGTCCGTCTTATCCTAGCGGCCGACCGTCCGCCGGCGACAGCGCCCGGTCCATGGGAACCCTGCGCATCGGGGACCGCAGGCCGTCCGTTATCTCGTGTTTGCGAGACTTTTGATGCCATTTCTCGCAAGTTTCTTCTTCGGCGGGCCGCGTGGATCGCGGTTGCCTCAGCATCGAAAGGCCATCATTGCCTCATGCTGTTTGAGTTGCACAGATCGCTGATTTTGCTCAGAAATAGAGCACGACATTTCATGGCCCCGTCGTCCGGCGCGGTGCCAAGGCCGGTGGCGCGGCCCGTTCGCCGCAGACGCACGTGAACTAGCCGCCGGGCGATCCGGCTGTGGGGGCGCCGGTTTGGCTGCGTCGCCGCTCATACATGGCTTGATCGGCGCGCTCGAGGACGGCGTCGATGGATCGGCCGTCTCCCGGCCGGTGTACCGCGCAGCCGACCGTTAGCACGACGGAGATCTCCGTCCCACCGGCGAGGGTGATCGGTGTCCGTTTTAGCTCGCTGGTGATCCGGTCGGTGAGCAGGGTGAGCCCGCGATCTTCGGCGGTGTCGGTGATGACGAGGAACTCGTCGCCACCCCACCGGGCGACCAGGCCATCTTCGCCGACCGCCGCGAGTAACCGGCCGGCGATTTCGACCAGCAGTTCGTCGCCGGCCTGGTGGCCGTGTCGGTCATTGATGGACTTGAATTGCTCGATGTCGCAAAACAGAATGCCGTAGCCGTCGTCTGCGGCGTCGAGTTGCTCGAGTTGGCTCCACGCCGCGGAGCGGTTCGCAATCGTCGTGAGTGTGTCGGTGGTGGCTTGGCGGGCGAGCTCGGCCTCTCGCATGCGGTCGGCGGTGACGTCGAGAATCTGGGACACGAAGCAGCGCGGCTGGTTGTGCGGGCCTTGGACGAGCACGGCGGTGAGGTTGCACCACACGATGCGTCCGTCGGCGGCGATGAAACGCTTGTCCATGCGGTAAGCGCGGCGGCGCCCCGCGAGACATTCGGCGAGCAGAGCCAGGTCGGCGTCCAGGTCGTCGGGATGGGTGATCTCCTGGAAGGTCAGGCCTGCCAAGTCCTTTCGGCCATAACCGAGCATGGTCCTGAGCGCCCGGTTGGTGCGCTGGAACGTACCGTCCAGGCCGACGACGGCCATGCCGATGGGCGAATGCGTCAGCGCCAGCTCGAACCGTCGTTCTCCGAGAAGGTCGAAGATGGCCGAGGACTGATCGACCGGTTCGGCGACGACGGCGCCGGGCGGGAAACCGTGGGTGGGTGACTTGGGCCGGCTGAGGTAGAAACCCTGGGCCCAGGGGATTCCGGCCGAACCTATGGCATCGAGTTCGCCCTGAGTCTCCACCCCTTCGGCGATCACGGTCGCGCCGATCTGTGCGGCCAGTTCGGCGATGGATTGGGCCAGTCGCCGCCGCGCAGCGTCGGCGTCGATGTTGCGCGTGATGGAGTGATCGACCTTGATGAATTCTGGTGCGATCTCCAGCACATGGGAGAACGAGGAGAAGCCCGCACCCACGTCATCGACTGCCACCCGCATACCGCGCGCTCGGCATCCTTCAAGGACGTCGTCGAGGGCGTCATAGTTCTCGACGGCATCGTGCTCGGTGATTTCCAACACGAGACGTGACGGGTCAACCTCGGCGAGTAGCTCTGGCCACGGAGTGCGCAGCACCGCCGACGGCGAGATATTCACTGCGACGAAGGCATCTTCGGGAAGTTGCGGCACCAGCGACAGGGCGCGCGCCATGACCGCGGTCTCCAATTCGATGTCCAAGCCCAACAGGGCCGCCTCGCCGAAGACCAGATCGGGTCGAAAAGGTTCGCATGGGAAGCGCGCGAGCGCTTCGACGCCGAGCACCTCGCCTGTCGAAACATCGTGCACCGCTTGAAATACGATCTCGAAGTCCCGCTCGGCCACCATCCTGCGAATGCCGTCCTGCTGATCGGTGGCGATCTTCGTCGGGTCCGTCGACAGTTCCGTCAAGGCGCCGATCAGTTCGGCCATCTTTCTGATGACTCGTAAATCGATGTCGGCCAGATGTGGTCGCGGCTGCTGACTGACCGCACACACGATCCCGACCGCGGAACCATCAGGGCCGAGCAAGGGGACGCCCACAAATGCGCCCACACCCCATTCGCGGGTTTTCGGCAGTACGGACGCGGTCCTATCGGCCGACGTGTCAGGGATGACGGCGGGCAGCCGCCCATCGATCACGCGGACGCTGTAAGACCCGGCCAGCGAAGATCGGTCGCCGGGCGACAGGCCCAAGGCACGGGCGTCACCGTCTACCACCTCAAAGACCTGCGTGCCGCTGTGAAACGATGCGACCCACGCCGTGTCAAGACCGAGGCGACGCCGCAACAAGCCCAAGAGGGTGTGGACCAAGTCCGCAGAATTCGTCGGTTCGTGGCCCGGGGCGTTTGCTACCTGCTCCTCGGCGCCCATAGCGACGATGCTAGACCGGCACGCCGGGCGAGGCATTTGGAATCGAGCGGACTTGCGGGCCTCGCTGGCAGGGGTGAACACCCGCGCACGGAATTCCGGCGGTTTGTCCTTGCACCACCGATGATCTCGAATCGACCGAGATCGTTTTGCCTGTAACTCTTTACCGCATACCGAGCCGAGGTGATCCGGGACCAGCCGTCATCCACCGACCATCATCAGGCCGCCATCGACCGCGAGTAGTTGCCCGGTGATGAACGAGGAACCGGTGCCGGCCAAAAACACCAGCATCGGGCCGAGGTCGCGTGCCGGATCCCCCAGCGCCCCACCCAACGGGATCATCATCTGCATCTGCTGATCGATCAGCGCGCTCGCGTCGGGGCCGAGGAACTCGCGCAGCCGGTCGGCGCCCGCGGTCTGCACGGCCGGCGCCAGTGCGTTGACCGTGATCTTGTCCGACGCCCAGGCTTTGGCCGCCGACCGCGTCCATGCCTGAACGGCGCCCTTGGTGGCGGCGTAGACGGCCGAGATCGGGCTACCCATAACGGCTTCCGACGAGCCGAAGTTGATGATCCTGCCGCCTTTGGGATCCTGGTCCTTCATTACGGCGTACGCCGCCTGATTGGTCAGGATGGTGGCTTTCACGTTGGTGTCCAACAGGAACGAGATCTCGTCGACGCCGATGTAACCCGGGATGCCGGCCTGCCACAGCCCCGCGGCGTTCACCAACACGTCGAGTCCGCCCAGACGAGCGGCGGCTTGGCCTACCATCGCCGAGACGGCGTCGGCGTCGCGCACATCGCACTGCAGCCAGGTGGCCGCGAGACCGTCCGGCGGCGGTGTCTGGTGGTAGGTGGCGACAACCTCGGCCCCCGCCCCGCCGAGGGCCCCCACGGCGGCCGCTCCGATGCCGCTGGCTCCACCGGTGACCAGGATCCGCCGTCCTCGCAGCACGTCTTCCATGCCCGCGAGCGTAACGCCACGGCGAAATCCGACTCGAACTTCCCCGTGCGTCACCGTCGCGAAACCGACGACGCGCTAGGTGCGCACCGCGATCGTGGACAACAGGTCGGCGAGCCGGTCCGGCTGGTCGATCATCGAGAACGTTCTCGCGCCGTCGATGATCTCGAGTCGGGCGTTCGGGATGGTGGCGGCCAGCCGTGCGCCGTCCTCCTGTTCGAAGAACACGTCGTCGGCCGACCACGCGATGAGGGTGGGTAGGTCGATCTCGGGCAGCCGGGCGGCCACACCCGTCGTCACCTCCGTGCGCATCGACAGCGTGAACTGGCGCAGGTCTTCGGCGATGCGGGGATCGGACAGCCCCGGGCGCACCCACGCCTCGGTGAGGTCGTCGATGTTGCTATGCGCCAACCCGTCGAACGCGCGCTTGCGCGCCGCCGGCACCCGCATGGCCTGGGAAACGGCCTTGAAGGTCGTCTTCGACTTGGCGGCAAGGATCACCGGCTTGAGGATAGGTGGCGGAAAGTGTTCGAACGCATCGCAACTCGTGAGCACCAGCGCGCCGAGCCGCTCAGGGTGATGCACGGCGACGAGTTGGGTGACGACCCCGCCGGTGTCGTTGCCGACCAGCACCACGTCCTCGAGGTCGAGCGCGGTGAGCGCCTCGGCGACCATGCCGGCCACGCCCGTGATGGTTCGGTCGGCGCCGCGGCGCAACGGTTCCGGATGCGCGCCCAGTGGCCACGTCGGCGCGATGCAACGCAGACCCCGGCCGGCGAGTCGCTCGCTGACCCGGCGCCACAGCTGGGCGCCCATCATGTACCCGTGCACGAAGACCACCGGCCTCCCGCTTTCGGGTCCGGTTGCTTCGTAATGGATGGTTCCGGCACTAATGTCGATCGTCGACATAAGAGAACTCCTACCTCGGGATACACTTACAAACAGGCTGTCTGTTCGTAAGTTACCAACAGGCTGTATGGAAAGCAAGAGACGGACCCAGGAAGAGCGCTCCGCGGCGACCCGCGACGCGCTGATCGCGGCTGCCCGGAAGCTCTGGGGGCTGCGCGGCTACGTGGACGTGGGTACGCCGGAGATCGCGGCCACCGCGGGGGTCACGCGCGGCGCGATGTACCACCAATTCGCCGACAAAGCGGCCTTGTTCCGCGAGGTGGTCGAGGCCGTCGAGCAGGACGTGATGGCCAGGATGGGCACTCTGGTGGCCGAGTCGGGAGCGACGACGCCGGCCGACGCGATCCGCGCCGCGGTCGACGCGTGGCTCGAGGTTTCCGGGGATCCCGAGGTGCGCCAACTGATG